>JAEYWB010000561.1 GCA_023429275.1 Planctomycetota bacterium | reverse complement strand
CGGCTGATGAGGTGACAGGTCAGAGCTATCCCATCAGTTCGGCAATCGGACGTCCGTGGTCGACGATCGGTGTCGGGCGGCCGTTGAAGTCCTTGATGAAGGTCTTCTGCGAGTCGATCCCGAGGTGATGATAGATCGTCGCCAGGAAGTCGCCCGGGCCGCAGATCCGTTCGATCGAATCTTCGCCCCGCTTGTCGGTCGCGCCGATGAACCGGCCGGTCTCGATCCCTCCGCCTGCCCAGATGTTCGAGAACGCCCGCGGCCAGTGATCGCGGCCCGGCTGGATCGTCCCCGCCGGGGCACTGGCGTTGCCGGCGCCGGTGCTGGGGGAGTACTCGATCTTCGGCGTCCGGCCGAACTCGCCTGTGACGCAGACGAGGACCCGCTTGTCGAGGCCCCGCTCGTAGATGTCCTCGATCAGGGCCGACACCGCCCGGTCGTACACCTCCGCCCGGAACCGCATCGCTTCGAAGACGTTGTGGTTGACGGCGTGATCGTCCCAGTTCTGGACGCGGCCGCAGAGCGGGCCGCTGAGGCTGGTCGTGAGAATGTCCACCCCCGCTTCGACCAGCCGCCGGGCCAGCAGCAGCTGCTGTCCCCACGCGTTGCGGCCGTAGCGATCGCGGACCTTGTCCTCCTCGCGCGAGAGGTCGAACGCCTCTTTCGTCTTCGGGTTCGTCAGCAGGGTCATCGCCTGGACTTCGAACTCGTCGAGGGCGGCCAGTTCACGCTGCTGATCGAACGTCCGCTCGAGCGTGTCGAGGTTCTGCCGAAGTCGTGAACGGCGATCGAGATGCTGGACCTCGCCCGCATCGGTCAGGCCGATGTTCGGCACGGAGAAGCTCGGTGAGCTTGGGTCACCGGTGACGACGAAGGGGGAACAGGCGTCGCCGAGATAGGCGGGGCCGTTGTACTCGAGCGGCGGATTGATGCCGACGTACCGGGGCAGCGGGTTCGTCCGGGGACCGCCCTTCGCCCGCATGTAGTTCGCGACGGTCATCCAGTCGGGATACCGCGGCTTCGGCTTGTCCCGGGTGTCGGGGTCGCCGGAGAGAAGCTGCATCGACCCGGCGGGGTGTCCGCCGGCGGTCTGCCGCATCGACCGGAGAACCGTGAACTTGTCAGCAATCGCCGCCTGCATGGGCAGGAGTTCGGTGAACTGCAGCCCCGGGACCTTCGTGTCGATCACGTCGAACGGGCCGCGATACTCGCTCGCCGCCTGCGGCTTCGGGTCGTACGAGTCGAGGTGCGAAAGCCCCCCGGGCTGCCACACCATGATGACGGCGTTCTTCTCCCGGGACGACGCCGTCCCTCCTTCTTCCGAGGCGTGAAGGGCGTTGTGTGCCTGCAGCCGGAGGATGCCGGGCAGGCTCAGCGTGGCAAAGCCCGCCAGGCCGGTCTGGAGGAACGCGCGGCGATGTGTTGCAAGGCCCCGCGGACCGGCGCAGCGAGTCTGGGAACGAGAATTCTGGGTGTAACTCATTTCGTCTCCGCAGGAAGAACTCGGACCGCGATCGGTTCCGAGACGACGATATCGACAATGTCTTTCGGCTGCGCTGCCGTGGTTGCGTTCTTGAGGGCCTGATCGGCCGCGGCCACGGCGGCCGTGGCGGCTTTCTGCTTCATCTGGAGATCGGTAACCGCGGCGTCGGCGGCCATTTTGGCCTCGGTCGCCTTTGCGGCGCCTGCCGCTGCCGTCTTTGCCGCTTCGGCGGCCGCGGCCTTGGCCGCTTCGGTCGCCTTCGCCAGGTCGGCATCGATCGCCTTGAGGTCCGCCTCGGCCTTACTTTTCGCGAGTTCGGCGGCGGTCACGGCTTCCGGATGATGCCGATACTTGGCGACGGCACTTCCGTAGAAGGCGATCTGGTAGTCACCCGGCGGAGTCTTGAGCTTCGCGAGATCGAGAACGGCCTCGGCCTTGTCCGCCGTCAGCGGAACCGTGAACGGAGCGTTGGCTTCGAAGCCGCTGCCGAACGTCTTGAGGGACATCGTCGCGCCCGAGAACTCGCTGCGGATCGCCTGCGCGAGCGGAATCTTCACCGTCGTTCCCGCCTTGGCTTCGATCGGATCGCGAGTCGCCGGGGCAATCGTGATGGGGGCGAAGTCGTGCCCGCCGACCGAGACCGGGAGATCGGACGAGAGCCGCGGATACGGAATCTCGCCCCACGAGTCGGGGATCGGCCAGGCATACGTCGCCAGGGCACACGGATGAGTGACGTCCACTCCGTTGATCTTCGCCGTCCCGGTGAAGGTCGCGCTGGCCAGGGCCCGGGGGGCCTTCTCGTCGGCCGAGACGACCATGATGCCTCGGCTCTTGCCGGCGGCGATCTTCAGCCCCTGGGCGCGAACTCCCTCCGGCAGGCCGGTCATCGACAGTTCGATGTCACCATCGAACCCGTCTCGACGGATCGCAACCACTTCCAGCGCCATCGCGCCGCCGTTCCGCAGGGCCAGCGGCTTCGTCAGGGCGTTCCGGTCACCGTTGCGGAGCTCCATATGGAGCGCCCAGGCGACGATGGCGAAGTCGGGGGCCGCCTTGCGGATGACAAGCCGGTAGACGTTCCGCGGATCGGTCCGCGTCCCGCCGAAGAGATCGGTGATCTGCAGGCGGTGAACGCCGTCCTGCTGGATCGTCAGCTTGCCGAGGATGTCAGCCGAGCCGGCATTGTACGGCGGGCCGTCGTAGGCGTAGCCGTTGCTCGAGACCTTGACCGGGCTGGGGATGTCGGTGAACTCGATAACGTCGGTCAGCTTCTCCTGGCCGTCAACGGTCGCGACGTGCTGCACGAGGACGTTGGGGTCGGTCGGGAGGCCGAATCGCTCCGAGGCGACCTCGACCCACCACTCCTCACCCTTTTTCGCCTCGAACTCGAACATGTCGACATCCGCCGCCTGGGCGAAGCTGCCGGAGATGTCACAAGGGAGCGTGATCTTCTGGATGCGGGCGGGATCGTTGTTCGGCTCGACTTCGGCCAGCGGGGCCTGTTCGGGGACACCGGCCGGCGGCCAGGAGAAGGCGTTGACCGGCTTCGTCGAGGGATGCCGGGCGATCGGAGCCCCGGCGGGGACCTCCTGCAGGACGAGGCGATAGAAGTAGTCGCGGCCCCCCTTGAAGGTCAGCTCGTGAACCTTGATGACGTATTTGCCATCCTCCGGCACGGTGAAGTCGAGCAGCCCGCCGCGCCGTTCGACGAGAAGGTCCCGGCCGGCCGAGTCACCGATAATGACGACGGCGTCGAGCTTGGAATCGATCCCGCGGGTCGCGCACTCGACGCCGATCCGCTGGTTCTTCCTGGCCTCGAAGATGTAGTGGTCCATCGCCCGGGTCGACATGACCGCGTTGCAAACCGAATTGACCTGCACCTCTTTCGCGGTCGCGAGCGAGGTGTTCGGCTTCTCGACTTTCGTCTCGGGGAGCGTCCCGACCGAGAAGACGCGTGAGGAGGACATGCCAAGCCGCGTCATGACGCGGGTTTCGTAGAGTCGCGGAGGACAGTCCGCCGCGATCGTGACGACGTACTTGTTCGGCTCGATCTTCCCGGCGGCGTCGACCTTCCGCTTGGCCGTCAGACGCGGGTCGGAGAACGACAGCTCATCGGCATCGTCGAGGTTTTCGCCGCTGATGACGATCTCGACCTCGGTCCCGACCTGGCCCCCCATGGGCATCGTGGTCAGAAGCCGCGGGGCGGGGAGGCAGACCGATTGCGCACGGGCAACGGCCGGAATGAGTGCCAGGAGAACGAGGACCGACCGGGAAAGCCGGCGAGCCCGCTGGAGGCACCGCGCACTGTGAATGCTCATCAAACTCTGCATCTCCATCCTCCCGGACCGCTGACCGTTCTGTCGGAAAGTGCCGGTAAACCACCAGGGCACAAAGGCTTGGTGCCTTCGTGGTTCTACTCTTTCGATCCGATCATCAGTTGGGGGTTCTGACGTATCCGCCGGTCAATGGTTGAACAGGAATTCCTTCGTATTGATCAGCGCCCAGACGAGGTCCTGAAAGTTCTCACGGGCGACCTTCTGCGGATCGACCGGTTTTCCGTCCTTGTCGAGCCGGGGCTCGGCGAGGTAATCGAGGGCGGTCTTGAGTTCGTCCGAACGCGGTTCACGTGCGAAGGCGGCGAGGTACAGCTCGCGGACCTTCTCTTCCGGCGGACGGGTCTCTTTCGCGAGTCTCTGCGCACGGCCGCTGGGGTTCGCGAGTTTCCCCTTGATGTCCGCCGCGTTGATCAAGTGCAGGCTCTGAGCGAGGCTCGAGGACTGGACCCGCTCACACTCGCAGACGCTCGCTCCCTCCGGCCGGCCGAAGACCCGCAGGAACGGCGAGGAACGGTTGTAGCTGTTGTCCGGCAGAGCGACCGCCCGCGTCCCCGGCGGGAGATTCGCGAAATCGGTCTGCGTCCCGGCGAGACGGTCGATCGCGTCGAGAAGGACCTCCGCCTGCAGACGTTTCGGGTAGTACCGCGAATAGTTCTGCCGGTCGATCACGTTCTGGTCGTTCGGGATCGCGCTGAGCTGGTAAGCGTTCGACCGCGTGATCGTCCGGATGAGGTCCTTGAGATCGAAGCCGCTCGACACGAAGTGCTTCTCGAGCGCCGCAAGCAGTTCGGGATTCGTCGGAGGGTTCGAATCGCGGATGTCGTCTTCCGGCTCGATCAGGCCGCGTGTGAAGAAGTGCTTCCAGTAGCGGTTGACGAGCGCCTTGGCGAAGAACGGGTTCTCGGGCTTTGCCATCCAGTCGGCGAGCTTCAGCCGCGGATCCTGGTCAGGCAGGATGTCGTGGATCGCGTCGCCAAGCGCCCCCGGCTTCACCGGCTTGCCGGTCTTCATGTTGGTCGCGGTCGCCACGCCGCGCTTGTGGAAGATCAGGTCCTCGCCCCGAACGCCCGAGGGCTTCCGGCCGACCTGGCTGAAGAAGGCCGCGAGGGCGTAGTAGTCGTCCTGGCTCCACCGCTCGAAGGGATGGTGGTGGCACTGAGCGCACTGCATCCGGACGCCGAGGAAGAGCTGGGCGACATCCTCGATCTGCTGCTTCGGCTCCTTGACCCGCTTGTACCAGGCGACCGGCGGGTTCGCGATAATTGTCCCGGTCGCCGCGAGGAGCTCCCGGACGAACTGGTCGTAAGGCTTGTTGGCGAGAAGGCTGTCTCGCACCCAGGCATGGAAGGCAAAGTTGCTCTGGATGTCGCTTGCGTCGTCGCGACGGTTCTTGAGGAGCGCGGTCCACTTCGCAGCGAAATAGTCGGCGTAGTCGGGGGTCTTGAGCAGCTCGTCGATCACCTGGTCGCGCTTGGCCGGGTCGGAGCTCGCGATAAATGCACTCGCCTCTTCATCCGTCGGCAGACGGCCGGCGATGTCGAGCGTCACCCGGCGGAGGAAGGTCGAGTCGTCGCACAGGGGAGAGGGAGGAACGCCGATCCGCTTGAGGTTCTCGAAGACGAGGTCGTCGACAAAGTTCCTGCTCGGCGGGAGTGATTCGACCGGAGCCCCCAGCGGAATCGAACCTCGAAAGACCGAGACGTTCCCCTGGTAGCGAACCATGATCGCCACGTTGCCGGAGATCTCGTGCGTCTTCACGAGACCGTCCCTCGAGACTTCGGCGAGGGCCTCGTCGTTCGATTCGAAGAGCGCCGTGCTGGTCACGTCGCGCGTCGTTCCATCGGAATAACGGGCGATCGCCTTGAGCGCCTGCTCACTCTGGCGGGCGATGGTGCCGCTCGGGGGCTGGACCTCGAACGAGGCAAGCTGCGGCGCGGTCTCGCGATCGTTCTTCGCTCCCTGGGCGATCCAGTCCCGGAGGATGCGGTAGCCTTCAGAATCTCGCGTCAGACGGACGCCCCCGCCGTGGGGGATGCGGCCCGAGGCCTTCTGAAGGATCAGGCTTTCTTCCGGGGAGGTTGCGGCGATGCGTCGCCCCCGGCTCTCCTTCACGAGGTGATCGTAGTCCTCCTCCGGCTCGAAACCGAGGAGCGACAGCTGAAACCCCCGCTGGCCGCCACCGGCCTTGGCGTGGCAGAACCCGATACTGCACCCGGCCTTCGTCAGGACCGGCATGACGTCGTTGACGAAGCTGACCGGCCGTTCCTCCGCAACACCCACGGTGGCATGGAGTAACGTGACCGAGACCAGTGCCAGCACAACGAGGGAAAGACGGACGCACTCCGCGCGGAGTGGAAAGAGGGAGCGCAGCAGAGCGGGTTCGCTCGTGGGCATGGCAGATTCGCAGGCGGGAGGAATCAGGCGGGAACCGGGTCGGGGGGGCGCTCTTCACCGTACCTCGGCCAAATCATCGATCAACTTTAATACGTTGCCGCCACGAAGGTCAAACCAATTGGGCCGCCCGTCAGCGCCGCCGCAATCGGAGTTTCGGGCAAAAGTGCAACATCCACCTCTCGCAGGAGGGGCTCTCCGTCTCCGGCTCATCTGCCGGCACGCGCTTCCGGAGAGCAAGTTTTGGCAACTTCAGGGCGAACTCACGCGCCGAGCAGTCGTCCTGACTGGCCACGACGTTGCCATCGTCCGCCGAGGAATTCGGGGTGTTGCCCTGGCAGGTGACGCAGCGGAGAAGCGCGGTCGCTACCTGGCCGACGCCTTCATGACGATGTCGTACGTCGGGTTGCTCCCCTCCATCACCTCGACGATGTTGGTCGACTTCCGTCCCCATTCGGGGGGGACGGTGTCCTGTCCCTTCGGACTGAGGATCGGCTCGACCGAGACCCGGTTCTTCCCGAGGAACGTCCCTTTGACTCCCTCGACGTAATAAACGACGTATCGCCCTTCGGCGTCGGTGACCCCGACGGCGGTCCGCAGTCCCATCCCTTTCACGTTCTTGCTGACCTTGTACTCCCTCTTCTCGGGGGCAAACGTGACGACCGCCCCTTCGACCGGCTTGCCGTCGAGCGTCACAATCCCGGTGACCTGCCCGAGCGGTGGGACCTCGAGTTTGGGCTGGATCATCCACCAGTAGATGCCGCCGCTCGCCGCGAGGCAGAGGAAGAACGCGATCCAACGCCCGGTGCCGACACTTCGGATCGCCTTGCCGATGTTGATCGGCTCCCGCGGCGTCTCCTGCGGAAGCTTGACCATCGTCGGCTGGGCGTCCGGCATGTCCCCCGGCTTGACCTCAGCCGGGGGGGCCATCGTCCCGAGAGCGCTCGCCGCGGCGCTCGCGGCCGCGGATCCGGGCGGCGGAAGCGGCGCGGCCGCGGGCTGACGCATTCCCCAGCGACGCGGCGCCGGAGGAGTTCCGGGAGCGGGGCCCGGAGGGGGTGGTGGAGGAGCGGCCGCCTTCTTGGCTTCGTCGATCAGGAACGCCGCGGCATCGAACTCCTCGACCGGGGCTTCCGGAGCAGCAGGAGCCTCCGGTGTCTCCGGTGCCGCGACCTTCTCGGGCTCGGCGGCGGGCTTGGCCGCGGCCGCGGGAGGAGCGGTCTTCTTCGGCTTCCCCTCCATGAGGAAGTCCGCGGGGTCGAAGTCGTCCGACTTCTTCGCAGCGCCCGCCTCGGCGGCCGGAGGCTTGGCCTCGGGAGCCACACGAGCCGGGGTGCTTTTGGCCTTCCCATCCGTCAGGAAGTCGACCGGGTCAAAATCGTCATCGCCTTTGCGGGGCGGAGCTGCCGTGGCCGATGTGGCAGCGGGGGCTGGCGGCGCGGCGGAGGATCGCTCTCCCTTGGCCGATTCCGTCCGCCTGGCGCCACCGAGGTCGATTCGCGAATCGGAACGCAGCCCGGCCCGCTGCGCCTCTTCGACGAGAATCCCCGAGTCCCCCTCGCGCGGCACCAAGCTCGGACTCGAATCGCTCGCCGACGCCGAGGCCGCCGGGACGATGAACTTCGTCTTGCAGGTCGGGCACTTGTTCGGCTGCCCCGCAAGCTCGTCTTTGATCTTGAGGAGCTGCCCGCATTTCTCGCAGTTGTACCGAATGGTCATGGTCGCTCTCGAGGACCTCTCGCGATGATGGGCGTTCGAAGGGGGCGAATGACGGGAGAAGGGGGAGAGAGACGGATGTCTCCAGATCCATCATACCGCCCGAGACCGGCGAACGAGCATTCGCGACAACGAAACTTCAATCCGGAACCCGCGCCGGAGCGCCGCCGTTCATCGAGCCGAGCTGCCGCCAGACCGCCAGGCTGATGTTGATGTTGATCGACTTGACCGCGCCGTCCGCGAACGCGGCCTGCACGACCCCCGCATGCGGACCATCCGCCGAATCGAAATGTCCCAGCCCCGCGCTCGGTGAGTTGATTCCCTGGTGCGGCGCCGTCCGGCAACTGAAGAGCGTCGCCGGTCCCCCCCACGCCCAGCCGTCGCTGCTGACCTGGCTTTCGGGGTCGAAGAAATCGGTCAGACGCCGCTCCGAGACGAGCAGCGTCTGCGATGCGCCGTCGCCGATGTCCGCCATCCTCGTCGTGGAATTCACGGTCAGGATGCCGATGTTCTCCGGATGCTGATTGAAGGGGGACCAGCCGTCCCGTCCGACGGTGAAATCAAGCTGGGCGGGAAGGAGGGCGTATGTCCCGCGCGTCTTGTCGTCGAAGACGATCCCCGAGCCGGCGCACCCGGCGTAGTCGTTCCCTCCGGCGGTCCAGTCGGATCCGACGCGGCGGACGTTGGGATAGGAGGAGGCCGCCATTCCGCCCCGTCGCGAGGGACAATAGAACAGCTCGATGTCGACCATGGCGGCGTCACGGTTCCCCGCAACGTTGCGATTGAACTTCCAGGTCTTGAAGAGGGCCTCCTGTTCGACGAACGGGAGGATGTGGACGAACCAGCTCGTCCCCTGGCCGAGTCCGGTGGTGGCGGTCGGCTCGGCGGGGTCGGTCAGGTTGGCGTTGTTGGCCGCGGTGATGAAGCGGCTGTTGAGCTGACCGGGCGGGAAGTGCTTGTGCTTCGACTCGTAGGCAAGAGTTCCGGCGGCGATGCGTCGGAGATGGTCCTGGCAGGCGACCATGTTGGCGGTGCGCTGGGCCTTATGCAGGGCGGGGAGGGAAACGGCCGCGATCAGGGCCAGGACCGACAAGGCGACGATCACCTCGACGAGCGAGAGCCCGGCCGGTTGTCCCTTCATGGTCATGAACAGTGCCTCGTCCGCGAAAGCGGGTGATAAACGGGCCGACCGGCGGAGGGCGGCGCGACGGGAAGCCGATCATTCTCGCAACGGGCAAGGAAATCAAGGAACGGCTGGAGAGGGCGTCGGCAGGCTTCGAGAGGCCGCGGCTTCAGGGGCGGAGAATCGAGGCACGAAATTCGAAAGCCGAATCAAACCGGAACGATCGAGATAGGAGAGGGGGTCGATGTCCGCCTGGTTCGGCTCTCGAGACTCGGACCTGTTGCGGATCTCGAACCTCGGATTCCATTCCTTGTCGGTCGCTCGCCCCACGAACGAGGCACCCGCACCTCTCGATGTCGGCGCCTGCATGACTCACCCGTATCGGCCTCGAGTCGGAAGCCACCTCACCCGCCCGCCGTTCGTGGCAACGACGAAACGCTGGAAAATGGCCACGTCGCAGGGGAGCGGGGTAAGCGCTTCTGCAATTCCTGCCGATCGAAAACCGGCCTCCCCAAAACCGCGGGAAGCCATATTGACCCACTCTGCAGGTCAGCATAAGTTCCCGCCGCACGGTTGACGCGGACGCAAAACGAACGCGAGCCGGGCACGAGCAAGCCATCCGGCCGACTCGTTGAGCCGCCCTCTCCAACCGGATGTTTTCAACCGCAGGAGAGTGCGGAACGGGAAGCTCATCGCCCCCGGAAATAGCTTGAGTCCTCTGCCCCCCTGGGATTCGCTGTTTCCGGGTTTTATAAGCCCTCGCCTCGGATTGACTTGATCCGAGGCGAGGGCATTTTTCATTTTGCACCCCCTCCGCACCCGAGGGCCTCTCACTGAAACTCCGAGCTCCAGCGCTTTCTCAACAGATACCGCAGCGGCGCCGCTTGAACCTCTGCGACCCTCAGCCCGTCCGATTCTATGCCCCGCTGAAGCAGTTCGAACTCTGCCCGGAGAACGACCAGCAGCCCGGTCATCGCGCTCCCCATTCATGCCTTGGCCCAGTCTCCGCCATTCCCCTGTTGCCAGCGGTTACGTCGGAAAAATCGCAGTGCGCGGAGTCGTCAAAGGCGACGAACGGAATTGTCACCCCGACCGATTGCTCCACGATTCGTTCGGCATGGATTCCGTGGGCCGATTCTTCATCTTGAATCGTCTGCAACTCAAAGCGAACGAGTTCGCGGAGGCCGAGGGTTGGCATCGTGACAGAGTTGGCCGCCACCGATCCGCAAAAGAGCACCGCGACAGTAGAGAAGTAGAGTCCCGCGACGAGGACGACCTCGACGGATAAGTGACAGGCGGCGTCTCTCAGGAAAGAGAGCATTGGCCTCCACAAGCAATGGCACCGGAGCAGCCGCGAGTGTACCGAGCCCCCACGACAAAGCAATACCCAACAGGAGAAGGGCCTGCTGGTGACAACAGCGTCCCTCCGCTGCTTTATACCGAGTCGATCGCGGCTTATTGGCTGGCTTCTCCGGCGGCAGCTCGCTCCCGGTGGCCCCTTCTCGATGCACTCCGGCACCGGGTGTTCACGGATCGTCCGCAAGCAGATGGCGATCGAAGCACTGCCGCCCGTTGTTTTTCCGCGCAATACGACACGGGACAACGAGAGACGGAGGCCCGTTCCGTCACTCGCTGTCTCCTGGTTTTTTTTATACGGCGGCCT
>JAEYWB010000534.1 GCA_023429275.1 Planctomycetota bacterium | reverse complement strand
CCGCCCGCGGCAAGGCAAAACAGCCAGCAGGCGACAATTCGAGACATCCTGCCTCCTGCACCGATCGCGTTCAACGACACATCCTGTGACGATTATCGGCATCCGACAAGCAGGCTCGTGAGACTCTCGGCCCCACCGGCAGAAACGGCCGATCGAGCTGGCTGAAGGCAAGTTCAGTCCGAAGGCTTTGGACCGCAGGCCCGGGGGAGGGCCGGCCATTCTCAAATGGTGCTGCCCACCTGTTTCCCTGGCGCCTGCAGCCGGAAGCCTGACCTCACCATCCGTAGCGGTAGTTCGAGCGGGAGCGGAAGCCCGAGCCGTAGCCGTAGGCCGGTGAGCCGCCGTAGCCCTGGTAGTTGTACCCGTATCCGCCGTAACCGTAGCCGGGATATCCGTATCCGTATCCGCCGCCGTTCGGAATGTAGTTGAACTGGTTGGTCTGAAGGATCGCCCCGGTTCCGTAACGCGGGGTGTTGTACTGGTACTGGCTTCGTCCCGGGGCCGTGGAGGTGAAGCCGCCGGTCGATTCCCGCGGCCCGCTGTAGATCGGCGGGTAGAACTGGCCGTATGTTCCGCTGTAGTAGAAACCGTTCTGCCCGTAGCCGCGGGGACCTTGCCCCTGAACGTCGGCCGTCAGGCCCGCCATCACCCCGACCACTCCCACCAGACTCCACACCGTCGATTTCATGGTCATGCCCTCGTGAGTTGTGCCGTCTTGGACAAGACTGCGCTACTGCATGGCGAGCGCCTGCTTTCTCCGGATGGACCGAAACGGATTGGTCTCTTGAGTTTGCGGTTCTTAACGAAGAATCGGCAGGATCGGCCGGTGTGTCCGGTTCGCGACTCGTGACATCACCCCGATGTCACATTTGGGCAAGACGGCGACGGAGCGATCGGGGGCGCCGCGCTGACGAAGTTCCTCGAAAGCCTCCCTTGCCGGGGACTTGCCGTATTGTTGGTGGGTCGATGTGCAAACTGTGGTCCTATGATGGGACCGATGTCGGTCCCCTCCGTGCCCGGGACCTCTCCATCGAGGACTTCAGGACATGTCTGAGCCGAATGCTCTCCGTCTCACCCGCGAACAGTCCCGCGAAATCGACCGGATTGCGATTGAGCAGTACGGGCTGCCCGGCATAGTCCTGATGGAGAACGCCGGACGCGGGGCGGCCGAACTGCTGCTGGGGCGCGGAGTCGCCGGGCCGGTCGTCATCTGCTGCGGGAAAGGAAACAATGCCGGAGACGGCTTCGTGATCGCACGTCATCTGGCGATTCGCGGCTGCGTGGTCTCCCTGCTCCTTTTCGCCCCGCGAGAGGGGATTGCTGGAGACGCGGCCATCAATCTCCGGGTTGTCGAGCGGATGGATCTCCCTCGCCGGATCGTGTCGGACGAAACCGACTGGGTGTACGCCCGCGATGAGCTGGCGAAAGCGGACTGGGTGGTCGACGCTCTCCTGGGGACCGGGACGCAGGGGGCCGTTCGCGAACCGTTTCTGTCGGCAATCCGGGCGATCAACTCCGCGCGGAGTCGCGTGCTGGCGGTGGACCTTCCCTCGGGCCTCGATTGCGACAGCGGCGAGACGCTGGGCGAGTGCGTCCGGGCGACAGTGACGGCGACATTTGTTGCAAAGAAGACGGGGTTCGACAGCCCGGCGGCTCAGCCCTGCCTCGGCGAGATCGAAGTGATTTCCATCGGAGCGCCGTCTCAGATCGCGGCATCACTCGCCGCCGGGCATCCGTAGAGCGATCCCGTTGAGTCGATCGAGTCCGGCAACAGTCGGCGTCCCTCACTCGATGCCGAGGTTACGCTCGATCTCCGCCGTCCGCTCGTCTTTGAAGAACTTGTTCAGGTTCCAGGGGTCCGGCTCTTTCACAGTCTTGTGCATGCGGCGGCGGACGTTTCCCGGCTCGGCGACGTCATCGTCCTCTTCCTCTTCGTCGCTTTCATCATGGCGAGACGCCGTTCGCGACTTCCCCCGGATCTCGTGAACACAGCCCGAACTCAGCAGTACGACCAGCATTCCCGCAACGGATGCGGCGGCGAGCCGTCGAGCCCACGGAAAAGGAGCAGGGGCGAGTGCGGTCGAGGGGAGGCGAGAGATCATGATCGGTCTGGAACGTGAAGGACGGGAGACCGGCGGGAGTGTCGACCGAGAGGCGCGAATCCGTCCATCCAAGGCCCGTCGGGAGGCCTCCGGGGGGTGAAGGTCCGGCAGCCTCTGCCGAAGTTCGGCGGCATTCTTCAGAATCCCTGAACCGGACTGGTCGATCGCTTGTCCGGTGGCTTTCCTTCGATTTCCCCGGGAGTGGCCGATGGACATTCGCCCTTATGAGCCCGCTGACAAGGCGGCCGTCATCGAACTCTGGAACCGCTGTGGGCTGACCCGGCCGTGGAACGATCCGTCCCGCGACATCGAACGGAAGCTGCAGGTCCGTCCCGACCTGTTCCTCGTCGCCCTGCTCGACGGCCGGGTCGCCGGCACCGTCATGGCCGGCTACGAAGGGCATCGCGGATGGATCAACTACCTCGGCGTCGATCCCGACTGCCGGCGCCGGGGACTCGGCCGGGCCCTGATGGCGGAGGCGGAACGGCTGCTGCGCCTCGAAGGGTGTCCGAAAATCAACCTTCAGGTCCGCTCGAGCAATACCGAAGCGGTCGAGTTCTATCGGGGAATCGGCTTCCTGCAGGACGACGTGCTGAGCTTCGGAAAGCGGCTCGAGGCGGATGGTCCACCACCACCCGGTCCCGCGGATCCCTCGCCGCCGGCGCAGTGATGCGCGGTCATTCCGTAAGGACGATTCCCTCGGCAGGACCGGGAGGGGCGGACCCGTTGGGGTCGTTCGTCGCGAGTCCGAGTGCTTCCATCCGTCGATACAGCTTCGCGCGGGGGATCTGAAGGAGAGCGGCGGCGGTCGACTTGTTCCCTTGCGCCCGTTCCAGCGCGGCCCGGATCTGTTCTCGCTCCGCCTCTTCGAGATACCGCTCGAGCGGAACAATGTCGCTCCCCTCGGGGGGAGGAACCTTCTGTGCATCCATTCCGGTGCGAAACCGGAACGGAAGGTCCGCCGGAGTGATGACGCTCCCCTGGGCCATTTCCAGGCAGCCCCGGACCACTTCGGCCAGTTCGCCGACATTGCCGGGCCAGTTGTAGCGGCGGAACTCCAGCAGGACGTCGTTCGAGAATCCCGCGACCTGCCGCGTGGCGCCGCGATTCGCCTCTTCCAGCAGCGCCTGGGCGAGAAGAGGGAGATCGTCCCCCCGCGAGCGAAGCGGGACGACAGGGATGACCAGCGTCGTGAGGAGTGAGGCGAACTCAGGGAGGGGCGGAACGTCCCAGTCGGAGAGTGGGCGGCGCGTCGACGCCATGATCCGTCGCCCATCGCCGCGCGGCGTCGCGAATTGTCCCGCGAGAAACTCCTGAAGCTCCCGGGGAAGGCGATCGACATTCCGCAGGAAGAGCGTTCCGGGCTGGGCGATCGGAATCTGCGGGTCCCCCTCCTCGGTCGTGAAGAAACGCCTTACGACCGGGCCCAGCTCCCGGGACGGGATCGTTTCGCAGTCGATCGGCACGAATGTCTTGAGCCGGTGCGGTCCCTGGTAATGAATCGTCCGGGCGGCATGTTCCTTTCCGGTGCCGCGTTCTCCGGTAAGAAGCACGGGACAATCCGAGTCGCGGGCAAGAATCAGCTGCGAGAGGACGCGGCGGGACTCGGCCGTCGCGGCAATCCAGGCCGCCAAGTCGTACCGCTTTCGCAGTGACGTCTTGATCGCCGCGAGATCGGCATGCCGCTGGAGGACGGGATCGTCGGGCGAGAACCGGACCGGGGCGGGAATCGGAAGCACGATTCCCAGGAGGCGGGGCGGCTCCTCAGGGACCGGGATCGGCAGGTAATGGATGAGCCGTGGCCGGGTCGTCCCCTCGCGGTCGACAAAGTTCGCCGGCACAGTGACGGGCGTCTCTGCAAAGGGGACGCCGGATCCCGGAGGGGGAGCCAGCGTCGCGAGCAGCGACTCGACCCGCGTCCAGTCGCCGTCCCGCTCGGAGACGAAGTCGCAGGTCCGGCCGATGACGTCTCCGGCCTCCCAGCCGGTCAGCTGCTGGCAGCCGGAATTGAAGAAGATGACGACCCGCCGGGAGTCGAGCATGAAGAGGGGCTGCGCGGTTTCGCTCAGCCATTGAGGAAGACCGCGGCGGGGAACGCGACGTGACAAGGTGCGATGGCTCGACAGGACGGAGGTCTGGGGGAGTCCGGACATTCTGCCGTCCGTGTGCGACTCTACCAACGGTTGCAGTTCGCGACCGGGATCCATTGCCAGCCGCAGGATGGTTCACATCGGTCCGGACAGACGAAGCCCATCCTGCTTGAAGCCGGCGGAACGGGCGGAATGACTCGGACGGCCATCCTCCGGCGGCTCTCCGGAACCTGAACAACCGAAGTCCGTGGCCGTCGAATTGGACCCGGTAAGGGTGCGCGAGGTGTCGGAGCAGAGGTGACGGGTCGCGCCGGCGGGACCCGGGACGCCGGCCGAGCCGGTGCCAGGGCGGTCTGGGCCTGCTCCGCGAGCTTGCGGCCGACCGCTTCCACCTCGCTGGCGTGTTCCAGCCCGAAGGCGAGCCCCAGAATCATCAGTCCCGCCAGCACCGCGTCTCGCAGCCAGGTCTGAAG
>JAEYWB010000491.1 GCA_023429275.1 Planctomycetota bacterium | reverse complement strand
GTGGTGGTCCCGCCCTGTGACCGCGCCGCTCCCCTGCCGATTCTCGCCGAGCGGTGTCCGGCCGAATTCCCCCGCGAAGACGATCAGCGTCGACTCGAGCAGGCCGCGCTGCTTGAGGTCCTGAATCAGCGCCGCGACCGGCTGGTCGGCCATGCCGCAATTGTGCGGGAGCTCCGAGTCAAGATTGGAATGGTGGTCCCACGAAGCGTGGTTGAGCTGGACGAACCGGACCCCTCGTTCGACGAGTCGCCGCGCCAGCAGGCAGTTCGTAGCGAAGGCGTTGTACTGCCCTGGACCACCGCCGCGCGATGCCTTGATGTCCGGGTCCTTGCGGCCGACTCCGTACGCCTCCAGCGTCCCCTTCGTCTCTCCCGAAAGGTCAATCAGCTCGGGAGCGGCGGACTGCATCCGGAAGGCGAGCTCGTACGCCGCGATCCGGCTTGCGATCTCGGGATCGCCGAGCATGTCGAACCGCGTCTGGTTCAGTTCCCGAAGCGAGTCGAGCCCCGCCCGCTGCAGTTCCGGCGGAAGGCCGGCGGGATTGGCGAGATTGAGGACCGGTTCTCCCTGGTTCCGAAACAGGACACCGGCATGGACCGAGGGAAGAAATCCGCTCTGCCAGAGCGTCGCGCCGCCGCTCGTCCCGCGCCCCGCCGAGAGAACGACATAACCCGGAAGGTCCTGGCACTCGCTCCCGAGACCGTACGTCAGCCACGCCCCCGCCGTCGGAAGGCCGAAGAACGAACGCCCGCACAGGAGCGAGAGCTGCGCAGGATGGTGATTGAACTGGTCTGTATGCATCGAGCGGACCATGAGGATGTCGTCGGCACACCGCGCGAGATGCGGCGTCAGGTCGCTGAACTCCATTCCACTCTCGCCGTGACGCGTGAACTTTCGCTTCGAACCGAGAAGGACGGCGGTCTCCTTCTTGATGAACGCGAACCGGACCTCCTTGAGAAGCGAATCGGGAAGCGGCTGGCCGTTGAGCTCGTT
Source organism: Planctomycetota bacterium (assembly GCA_023429275.1). Taxonomy (GTDB): domain Bacteria; phylum Planctomycetota; class Planctomycetia; order Planctomycetales; family Planctomycetaceae; genus Planctomyces_A. The sequence goes on along the minus strand of JAEYWB010000491.1, from coordinate 5,400 downwards.
GAGCTTCGGCTTGGGATCCCACAAGTCGATCTGGCTCGGCGCCCCTTCGAGGAAGATGAAGATGCAGGATGTCGCCCGGGGCCGGAAGTGGGAGTTCTTCGGGGCGAGGGGATCGCGCGTCGTCGCCGGGGCGGCCTCGGCCGTCCGCTCTCCGATCAGGCTCCGGAGCGCGGCAAGTCCGACGCCGTACCCGGCCGTCCGCAGGATCTGTCGCCGGCTCTGGTCGCGGATCAGGTTGTCGAAGTCAAATGGGACGTTCACGCGTTACTCCCGCGTCAGGAACTCGTCTAGATTGAGCGGCACGCGGACCGTGGCGGTCCAGGCGGCCAGTTCGGCTGGATCAACGGTCTTCGCCGCGGCCTCACCGAGGAGGGCCCGCGCGTCGTCACCATGGGCCCGATACCAGTCACGGCTTCGCTGGAGAACCCGTTCGAGGGTCGCCAGCTCGCCCGACTGCGGGGGCCGCGCTACGCACAGCCGGAATGCGAGTCGCAGGCGATCGAGGTCCGTTGCACTTTCGGGCTCCTGGAGAGCCCTCGCGGCGAGGGCTCGGGCCGCCTCGTGGTGAGTCTCGTTGTTGAGCAGCGTCAGGGACTGGAGAGGTGTATTCGAGACCGTCCGGGCGGCGCATGTGACGTTCGCGTCCGGGGCGTCGAATGTCATCAGGCTCGGGTGCGGAATCGTCCGCTTGAAGAACGTGTAGAGCCCGCGGCGATACCGGTCCTCTCCCGTGCTAATTCTCCACGAAAAGTTGTTCGCGTAGCTCAAAGCCGCGAGATCAGGGGGCATCGAGGGGAAGACGCTCGGACCGCCGACGCGCGATGAAAGAAGGCCGCTGGCGGAGAGCGCGAGATCACGAACAACCTCTGCCTCGACCCGAAACCGGTTCTGGCGGAACAGAGTGGTGTTGAGCGAGTCGAACGTTTCGTACTCTGGCCGGTGCGCCGATGCCTGGCGGTACGTGGCGGAACCGACGATCAGCCGGATCAACCCCTTTCGGCTCCACTTCAGATCGTGCTGGAACGCGCGGGCGAGCCAGTCGAGAAGTTCCGGGTGGGACGGGCGCTCTCCGCGGATGCCGAAGTCATTCACCGTGGGGACGAGCCCTCGTCCGAACAGGTGCTGCCACACATGATTGACGGCGACACGAGCGGTGAGCGGGTTCTCCGGCGCGACGAGCCACTTCGCCAGGTCGAGCCGGTCGGCAGTTGCCGTTCGAGGTCGCATCGCCGGGAGGGCTTCGAGCCCCAGTGCCGTGACTTCCTCCTTGGGGGAGAGGAACTCGCCTCGATGAAAGACCCGCGTCGTCCGTGGCAGTCGCGGAGAACTCATCGTCCGGACCTCGACGAGCTGCGCCTTGTGCCGCTTCTGAAGGGCGGCAATCTCGCGATGGAGACGTTCGACCTCCGCGTCCCTGGCGACCTGCTCGACGTAGTGCCGGAACAGCAATCGCCGCGTCGCAGCGACCCGCTTCTCCGGATACATCTCCAGGGCATCGGCGACCTGCTTCGTCGGAAGATGCAGCCCTCGGGCGTCCCCTTGCAGCCAGGCAATCCGGAACGCGCCGAGGGTGTGATGCTTCCCGTGCCGCTGCTCGATGACGAGCCGCGCCGTCGCATTCGCCGGGACGTCCACCGCGCCTCGCGTCCGCGCCTGGATCCAGTGGTTCTCGCCGGTCTTCCCTCCGACGGCCCAGCCCGCGCGGCCGGAGGGATCTGCCCGGAGCGCCTCTTCGGGCGGATATCCCTTCTGGCTGTAATCCGCCTGCGGGCGATGAAGAGGAATCCCTGTCGTGGAGCCGTCAGGATGATCGACGAACAGCTTGAGGCCGGTGATGACGAAGTTGCCGTTCTCGGCCAAGCCCGGACCATTGGAAGGGAGATCCTTGTCCGCGAGGGCGTACAGCTTGAATCCGGTGATCGACGCAGGGGCGTTGAGGCGAACGACGTAGTCGTCGCCGAGCTCGCCGCGGGAGGTGCGGACAATGCCGCCGCTGATGGAAAACGCGGAAGTCCTTTCCTCGTCCGTTCTGTCGGGGGCCTCGCTCGAAGATCCCTTTACGGCCGGCGTCTCCCCGAGACCTGAAGTCCGCGAGGCACTGACGCAGCTCAGGGTCTCGGCCGGAAGCTCTTTGAGCGGCGATGTCGGCACTGACATGACCGCCTCCCGCTCGAGCCGTTCCCATTCCGCCTCGGCATGCGCGAGGGCCCGATATCGGGCCTGGAGGGAGGCCTCAAGCGGTGCGAGCTGCCGTTCGAGTTCCGGGAGGTTGTCGGCCCCGATCGGAATGCTCGTCAGGTCTTCCTCCGAGTTGTTGAAGAACGCAAAAAAGCGGTAGTAGTCAGCGTGCGGGATCGGGTCGTATTTGTGCGTGTGGCAGCGTGCGCAACCGATCGTCAGCCCCAGCCAGACCGTGCCGACGGTGTCGGTCCGGTCGAAGCAGGCGGCCACCCGGTATTCCTCCTGGTCGACGCCCCCCTCTTCGTTGGTCAGCGTCTGCCGCAGGAACGCCGTTGCCAGGCGCTGCTCCCCGGTCGCTCCGGGGACGAGGTCTCCGGCAAGCTGATCGATCGTGAACTGGTCGAAAGGCTGGTCGCGATTGAACGACGCGATGACCCAGTCGCGGTATCGAAAGGCATCGGGGCGGGCCCGGTCCTTCTCGTAGCCGTCGGAGTCGGCGTAATGAGCCAGGTCGAGCCAGTGCCGCCCCCACCGTTCGCCGAAGTGGGGAGACTCCAGCATCCGCTCGACGAGTTGTCCGTAGGCATTGTCCGAAGAATCCGCGACGAACTCGTCGACTTCTTCGATCGTGGGAGGGAGCCCGCGGAGATCGTAGGACAGGCGACGGATGAGCGTGTACCGGTCCGCCTCGGGAGAGGGCATCCAGCCGCGACCCTCGAGGTCAGCATGGACGAATCGGTCGATGGCGTTTCGAGCCCCCGGAATCGACGTTGCCGGCAGCGACGGGCGGCGGATCGCCTCGAACGCCCAGTGTTCCCCCCAGGGAGCCCCTTCTGCGATCCACCTCTCCAGAGTCGCGACCTCCTCCGGCTTCAGAGCCGGTTTCCCTTCGGGAGGCATCCGTTCCGCGGGATCGGCGGATCGGATCCGGTGAACCAGTTCGCTCTCTTGCGGCTTGCCGGGAACGACTGCCGGCTTTCCACTCTCACCGGCCTGCTGAATGGTGGCTCGAGTCGAAAGCCGGACTCCCGCTTCGGGGAGGTCGTTGCCGTGGCAGGCAAGACAATGCTCGGCGAGGATCGGCCGGACGTCCCGCTGGAAGTCGATCGCCGGCAGGGGCTCAGCCGCGAGAACTTCGCCGCTCTGGGCAAGAAGGAGCGAGAGGCAGAGGCCCAGGACGAGGAATCGTTCCATCACGCTCATGGAGGGGGCCGAGAATGTCGCGGAAGAGAACACCGCAATGTTTCAGTCTACGAGTTTGCCTGACGTATAAACGGACATGCAAGTGTCGCGGCCCGCGCGCGTCGCTCGGTCGCGGAAAGACTTCGTGCCGACTTTCAGGCCGCTCGTCCGTCGGCGAGCATTCCAGCCGGCCGCAGCGGCTAAGCTGACGCCTCCGCCGAACCGCCGCACTCCCACCCGCGAGATGACCTCCATGATCTCCGCCGCTGACATCGTCAAAATGTGCCGGGTCAAACCGGGCAAGAAGCTTTCTCTCAAAAGTCACGACCCGGCCTGGGATGGTCCGGATTCGATTCCCAGGGACGAACGGAAGGCTTTCGCAGACGCGAACCTGAAATCGAACGTCGAGGCGCTGGAGGATGCCCAGACGAAGCTCTATGCCGACGACCGCTGGTCGGTCCTCGTGATCTTTCAGGCGATGGACGCCGCCGGCAAGGACAGCACGATCAAGCATGTGATGTCCGGAGTGAACCCCCAGGGATGCCAGGTCTACAGCTTCAAACATCCTTCCTTTGAGGAGCTCGACCACAACTTTCTCTGGCGGAACATGAAGGCCCTGCCGGAGCGCGGACGGATCGGGATCTTCAATCGTTCCTACTACGAAGAGGTCTTGATCGTCCGGGTCCACCCCGAGATCGCCGCGGCGCAGCGGATTCCCGACGCGAAACCGAACAAAAAATTCTGGCACGGACGCTTTGAAGACATCAACAACTTCGAGCAGCACCTCGCCCGCAACGGAACGGCGATCATCAAGTTCTTTCTGAATGTCTCCAAGGAGGAACAGAAGAAGCGGTTCCTCGAGAGGATCAATGACCCGACGAAGCACTGGAAGTTCTCCCTGGGCGATCTGAGAGAACGGGCACTGTGGGACGACTACATGGAGGCCTATGAGGACGCCCTCGAGAAAACCAGCACCGACGCGGCTCCCTGGTACGTCGTCCCGGCTGACAACAAGTGGGTGACGAGAGCGATCGTTTCGCACATTCTCGTCAACACGATCGAGGAGCTCGGGGTCGGCTTCCCACGGGTCACGCCGGCGCTGGAAGCGGACATCGAGGAGGGGAAACGACGCTTGGAGGAGGAGAAATAGCGTCCCCACAGAAACGCGGGGATTCGCTCGACGGCACCGAAAGGTGTGACGTCTTCGGCCGCCCGATATCGAAGCTGGCATTCAGGCGCCGAGCCGCTTATCGTCGGCAGACAGGGGCGGCCGTCGTCCCCTGTCCGGTAGTGCCCGCCTGACCTGGAGTTCTATCAATGTCTCTTCGATCCAATCGCCGTCAGTTTCTCGCCGGGGCCGCCGCGGCGGCGGCCGGCGTCGCTGTGGCCTCCCGCCCCTCCCGGGCCCACGCCCTCGCCAACGACGAAATCAACCTCGGATTCATCAGCTGCGGCGGCCGCGCCGGCGAGCACATGAGCGCTTTCAGCAGTGTCCCGGGAGTCCGCATCGCGGGGCTGTGCGACCCGGACGAGCCGCGGCTCATGGCTGCGAAGAAGAAGTTCCCCAGCGCCAAGACCTGGGCGGACATGCGGGGGATGCTCGAAGACGAGAGTATCGACGCCGTTGTCGTTGCCACGACGAACCACTGGCATTGCCTCGCCTCGATCTGGGCGATGCAGGCCGGCAAGCACGTCTACGTCGAAAAGCCGCTGTCACACAACCAGTGGGAAGGCCGGCAGACGGTCGAGGCGGCGAAGAAGTACAAGAAGGTCTGCGCCATCGGAACCCAGCAGCGCTCCGACCCGATGCAGGCCGAGATCAAGAAGTTCCTGCACGAGGAGAAGGCTCTCGGGAAGATTCTCTCTGCGCGAGTGAACCGCTACGGGATCCGGAACTCGATCGGCAAGCGGTCGACGCCACTCGAGATCCCGAAGACGGTCAACTATGACCTCTGGCTCGGTCCCGCCCAGGACCTTCCGATTTACCGCGACAAGCTTCAGTACGACTGGCACTGGGACTGGAATACCGGCTCGGGC
>JAEYWB010000435.1 GCA_023429275.1 Planctomycetota bacterium | reverse complement strand
CAGTCGAGCCGCTCGCCCAGGAGTGCAAGGAGAGATTCCGCGACCGTGTCGAGCGATGGGGCGCGATCGAGCATCTGGGCCAGGTCGAGCCCGATCTGCAGTGCGCGATTCAGCGCCGCGCTTCCGCTCTCGTCCCGAAGAAGCAGGAGGATCTCACGGACGGTTTCGTTCTCTCCCCGCAGCGGAACGAGCGTTCCCTGCACCGGACAGGTTGTTCCGTCCCAGCGGCGGGCGGACCAGGCACAGCGGATCGGCAGGCGCCGTTCCACACAGCGGGTCCAGGCCTCTTGAAAGGCTGCCTCATCGGTACGGCTGATCTGCAGCGGCTGACCAAGCACGTCCCGCTCGGGCCAGCCGAAGACCTGCATGGCAGCCGTGTTCCAGCGGGTGCATCGCTGCTGAAGGTCTAGTCCGATGACGGCGCAGGGTGAGTAGTGAATCACGCCGTCAGCCATCTGGGCCATGTCGGCGGTCCTGGACTGTCGCGCGATGGCGCCGGCGGCATCTCCGATGTCTTCCGCGGCCTGCCGGAGCATCCCCCGCAGCCGAGCGGGATCCGAGTCTTCGGACCAGACCGCAAGCATCGTGGGGAGCGAGAGAAATGACGAGATCGTGGTCGTCTCGAGAAACAGGCTGATCCCCCGTTTCTCCGCGACGGACGAAGTCAGCAGTTGAAGCCGGGCCGTGGCAGCCGAGACGAGCCGCTGCGGATCCGCCAGGGCAGCAGGGTTGTGGATCGGGACGGCCACACGGTCGAGGTCCGCGGGTGAGAAGGGGCCCGACGTCGCGGCGAGCTTCCAGACATTCTGGTCCGGCTGCCAGATCCAGACTCCCGCGGCGACGCCGCCGAGATTCCGAACGGCATGGCCGACGACGGAGGCGTAGAAGTCTTCGAGCGACGTGAGGTGCCCTGTCGATCGCCAGAGGTCACGGCAGAAGGACCGCAGCCGCCGCGACGCTTCGGCGTCGAGCGAAAGCTCGGGCAACGAGAACCGAGAGGCGCTTTCCGTCAGCAGAGCCATACGTCAGCTTTCGCGGGGAGCGGTGCGAAAACGTCCGATTCTGGAATCGGATCGCTGCCGAAACGCTACGTCGGGCGAGACCGATCGCCGGACCAGGAGGACCTGAGCGTCTCCGAATGCGAGAAAGTCGCATTGGGGGTTTTCAGTTGTCAGTTGTCAGTAAGAGAGGAGCTGACGGGGCCGGCTTGTTCTGACTGAGAACTGAGAACTGATGACTGATGACTCAAAGAAACAATCCGTGCTTTGGAGAGACCGGAAGAGCTCACCCGGTGACCGGTCATTGGGCGAGAGTGGAGATCCGGACGAGTTCCGCCACGCTCGAGGCGCCGACCTTCTTCATGACGTGGCTGCGGTGGGCTTCGATTGTCTTTTCGCTCAGGTCGAGGCGATGGGCGATCTGCTTGTTCGCGAGGCCGGCGACGACGAGGCTCATGACCTCGTACTCGCGGTCGGTCAGCGACGCGATCCTGATCACGGCGGCCGACTTCTTCTCGTGTTCCGCGCGGCGGTCAGCGTCGAGCCGGACCGCATGCTGCACCCGGTCGAGCAGGTCCTGCAGCTTGAACGGCTTTTCGATAACGTCGACAGCCTGCGACTTCATGGCCCGGACCGCGAGCGGCACGTCGGCGTGAGCGGTCACCAGGATCACGGGAAGGAGTGATTTCTCCCGCATGAGCCATTCCTGCAGCTCGACACCACTCATTCCGGGCATCCGGACATCGGTGACAAGGCATCCCGGCCGATCGGCCCGGTAGGCCTCCACGAAGTCCCGGGCAGACGAATAGACCTCGGCTCGCAGACCGACGGATTCCACCAGCGACTGGATCATCCGGCACATCGCCTCGTCATCGTCGACGACAAAAATGGTGGCGTTCTGCGGCAACGACATGATCCCCGAGATCTCCAGAGCTTGAGGCGCCCCGCCGGTGAGGCGATTCGCGACAACGCTAGGTCGCGATTCTGACGCGGTCAAATTCCGGATTTCCCGTGAGCTGCGGGGCATATCGGAAATCGAAGGGGCGAGGGTGGTCGACATGGCAGTGAACTCCGCTGGTTGACTGGAGAATCGAAGAGAGACGTAGCGAGATGCGAGATTTTCGCATGACGCGATTCAGCGATTGCCTGCAGCGAAGAACTGGAGGAGATCGGCCATCGTGGCGGATTCCAGAACGCTCAAGCGGCCAGTCGCCTCGAGGACTCCCGCTTCCGTCGTTTCCCGGATGGCCCGCTCCGATGACTGGAGAGTGAGGAACCCGATCAGGGTGGCGGCGAAGAAGGCCGTGGCGGCCGGAGGAAGGGTCGAGGCGATCGAGAGGACGCCGAGGAGGGTCAGGGACACGATTGCAGTCCAGTTAGTCGTTTCGGGCCGCCGGATCAGGCGGACAAGCAAGTATGAATTCTCCCCTCGTGGCGGCCGCGAATGCCGCCCGAGACAAGGGGTATCCCTCGCCCTCCAGGGGAGACCCCGGCCCGGAGCGAGAGGTTAGAGGTTACAGGTTAGAGGTTAGAGGTCAGAGGTCAGAGGTCAGAGAGGCAGAGGTGGATCGATGGTCCGTTCGCAGCCCGTACGGAGTGTCCATCTCTCACCTCTCGTCTTTCACCTCTCACCTTCCTACGGCCTCGAGACGTAGCCGCCCGGGTGACGGCGGATGAGCCGTTTCATCTCGAGGATCATGAGCGTCGAGAGGATCCGCGGCGACTCGAGATCGACGCTCCGCAGAACTTCATCGATGAGGGTCGGCTGCGCCGGGACCGCGTTCAGCACGAGGCGCTCGCAGTCGTTGAGGGCGAGCTCGCGCGGCGCGTGAATCTCCTCGTCGTTCGAGACTCGGACCGGATTCGCCAGCGGGCCGAGTGCTTCGAGAACATCGTCCGGTCCGCGGACCAGGACGGCTCCGTCTCGGATCAGGTCGTGGCAACCGTGGCTCCGGAGATTGTCGATCTGTCCCGGAACGGCGAAGACATCGCGATTCTGTTCCCAGGCGTGGCGGGCGGTGCTGAGAGAGCCGCTGTTGCGGTCCGCCTCGACGACAATCACCCCAAGTGACAGCCCGGAGATGATCCGGTTCCGCTGCGGGAAGAGCCCCGGGGCCGCACCCCGGTCGAGCGGGGCTTCGGTCAGCACGCATCCCTGGCGGGAAATCTCCGCCGCGAGGTCGACGTTCTCAGGCGGGTAGATGTTCCGCAGGCCGGTGGCGCAGACGGCAATCGTGCGCCCGCCGGCCCTCAGGGCCGCGC
>JAEYWB010000391.1 GCA_023429275.1 Planctomycetota bacterium | reverse complement strand
AAGCCGAGCTGGCCGCCGAACCGCTGGCCGACGCGGGTACGCCGCTCGTCAACCGCGCGGCTTTCGGATGGGGCCTGGCGGCGGGAATCCTCGTCGGATCTCTGGCGGGCCTTTACTTCTGGCTTCGCTCACATTTCCAGGCGAAACCTCCCAGGACCGTTGCGGAACTTCCGCTGACCGAAGAGCCCGCTGCCATCCGGCTGCAGCCGGTGCACGGCAAGGTCGTCGGAGACCGGCGGCTCGCGTTCGACGCCCCGCACGATCGGCCCGCGAGCCCGCACTTTGCGGCCGCCCCCGCCCCCGCCGCGGCTCGTCCGCTTGTCCGGGCCGGCGGCAAGACCAAGGTCGGAGGAAAGCCCAGGGCGAAGGAGACGGGCAAGGTTTCGAGCAAGGAGACTGCCGAGCCGTCCGCGGCACGGGCGGAAGTCAGGACACGGAAGTCGACACCGGCTGAAGGCGGAACGTCGGCTTCGAACGGTCTTCTGGACCGCGTCCTTCGAGTCATGCAGCGAGAGAAAGGCGAATGATCCAGGCCGTCGACGTCGGAACGAGCGAGTTCCGCAGCCTCTTCCGCCAGGGGGGACGGCTGGTCGGTCGACGCTGCGCGGCGTGCTACATCGCGATCCCGCGAGATCCGGTGACGGACAAGTGGATCGGCCGCCTGAGGATCCGGACGCTCGAGTGTGACGGAAGCCGGATCGTCGTCGGCACCGAGGCGGCCGAGCTCGCGCATGTCCTCCGGCTGCCGCTCGTCCCGATGCTCGTGGAAGGACGAGTCCCGGCGAGTGACCCGATCGGCCGGCAGCTGCTGGCGGTCACCCTCGAGAGCCTCGCTCCGCAGCGGGCCCGAATCAGCGAAGTGCTCATGACCCTTCCCGGGAACGACGTCGATCCCGACGACCAGGGGGTGGCCCTCCTGACGCGGCTGTTCCGGCTCCGGGGGCCCGCCGTGCGGCTCGGGCATTCGGGAACGGCGATGGCGCACGCCTGCCTGAAGCCGCATCGGTACACGGGACTGGTCATCAATCTCGGCGCAGCGTTCTGCTCCGCGAGCCTGGTGCGGCTCGGCCAGCCCCTCGTCGAGATGACGATTCCGGTTGGAGGCCGGTGGATCGACGACCGGTTCGCCCGGACGCGAGGCCGGTTCCTCCATGACGCGGCGGGGCGAAGGATCCTCGACATCTTCGGAGTCGAGGCCTGGAAGCGGACGGTCGACCTCCGCTCGGACACCGAGGGGCATGCCGACCTGGCCGTGCTTCGCGATCTGTACCGGGAAGTGGCCGTCGCCCTCGCGGCGAAGCTCGAACAGGAGCTTTCCGCCAACCGCCATGCCCGCAAGATGGCCCGGCCGGTCCCGGTCATTCTCTCCGGGGGCGGAGTGGCGATGGGGGGCTTCGATTTGCTGCTGCGTGCCGAGCTCACGCGGCTGTCCCTTCCGTTCCCGGTCGGCGAGACCGAGCTGGCGGCACATGACCCGTTCGCCGTGGCGCGGGGCCTGCTGATCGCCCGGGAGACGGGGAGTGCGGGGATTCTGAAACGGGCCGCCTGAGAGTCGCACGGCGATCGGATTCCTTCGCGGGCATGCGCCGGCGTGAGGTTCCCGTTGGCCGCGATCGATAGGAAAGCGGATCGAGGCTTGAACCGGACGCTGGCGCGTATCGGCTGATGGGCCGGGGGCTGATTCGGGCATTCTGTAGTTGAACGCTCGTGCGCGGCGCCCGGTTAGGAAGGGAGCTTGTTGGGCTGGGTGAGTCCGTTCGACGGCACGGAGTGCCGCGGTACTAGGGAACCGTGACAGTCGTCAGAATCCTCCGTCCGGATTTCCGGCATTTTTGGAAATCGTTCTGGCGTGGTTCGGATCCTGACCTAGTGTTGCTCGCGGGTTGGTCTATCCCCCTGCCTCGCTCTGTCGAGGGGACCATGAACCAACTGATTGACACCGTTCTCTATCGATATCACAACGCGGACGTGAGCGACTTCGGCGTGATGGCGCTCGGAGCGATCGTGTTTTGCTGGTTCGTGTCGAAGTACTTCAACGACTGAAGGACTCCGACTCGCGATGCGCGCCGGGCAGCGGGAGCGTGAAGGGCGATTGGTTCGACGGTTCGAGAGAAGGCCGGTGAGCTGGCGTGTTCTCGTGACCGATGTGCGACCTCGCGCTTCAATCCTCTGCGTCGAAGCTCTTCCCGTCTCTGGCGACGTACTCCCGCACGAGCTCGAACGCCTCCCGTTCGGACGGGCCTGCTGTCTTGTCGACGATCACCGCGAGCGCGGCGAGCTGCCGCTCCACTTCGGCCCGGTCGAGCAGGTGCAGACGAGTCGCGAGAATCGTCGCCTCGAGCACGGCGTGCCTGGCGCGGTTGAATCCGAGAAAGTCCCGCAGGCGGCCTGACGCGACGCTCCGCATCGTGAATTCCGGCCGATCCCGCGTCTCGTCGATCCCTTCCAGCTCCAGTTCGTACCAGCGGCAGGCCTCGACCAGGACATCCCCCGCGACCTGGACGGCCGGCCGAAGAGCGGGGGCGGGGGCCGGCAGTCCCAGGGCGTACCGGGCGATCATCAGGACGTCGTCCGTCACATGAAAGACGCCGCACTTCGCCCGCTTCAGGTTGCCGTAGGTGACCGATGTCGGAAACGGCCGAAAGAGCAGCCGGGACCACTCCGCGTCGACGATCGGCCCCATCGGGGCGATGTTTACGGTCCCGTCGGCGTTCCGCGTTGTCAGCAGGCCTTCGATGATCATGGGGGCGAAGTAAGGTTGGGGAGGATCGATGCCGCTGGCGGCGAGCGTTCGGTGATTCGGCGAGTCTCGAACTGCGGGGGGCGTCGGACTAGCCGGAACTAGCCGGAACGCGCCAGCGCCCGGTTCCTCGCGGCGGGGCAACGGACAACGACGGTCGGCCTCAACGCGAAGTCGCGGATCCACGAACC
>JAEYWB010000348.1 GCA_023429275.1 Planctomycetota bacterium | reverse complement strand
TGCATCGAACGGATGTCGTCCTGCTGTTCGTTGTAGCGAGCGATGCAAGCGTCGCGATCCTGGCTCGACGGGATCGTGAGGACCTCATCGTAGAGCGAGCCCAAGGCCTGGGTTCTTGAAGAGCACTTCAAAACCGACTTCCTGTAATCGGCAATCGCCGGTTTCAGCTTGTCGTGATAGGCCTTCGCCTGATCGATGAACCTTTCGAATGGTCCTGCGGAAGCTTCTTCAGAAGGGGCGGCGATCATTGCCCCGATCGAGGCCAGCAACAGCAATGAACGAGTGAGCATGAACATGGTTTCCCCCCGCACGTCTGGATCAGGTCGTCCGCCGAGATCTCGCTCGTCGATTCCGCGTCACCGTCGTCTCGGGGCTCCGAGAAACGCCGACAAGCCCCTATGGCCGCGAGTGTGTCGCATTGACTCTGCTGGCCGGTGAATGCAATTCACATACCACTGAGGCGCATCATGCGGCCGGCAGAATGCGGCCGCGTGAGTGGCGGACGACGCTCCAGGATCCCAGGCCTTCAAAAGATCACGCGCCGCACGGTTGGTGCTTCCTCCGCACATAATGAGCGAATTGACACGAGTGCTTCACTTGTCGGGAAGCTCGACGTCGTCTCCGCTTCCCCCGTCGTCGTGCCCATCGGGGCCCGTCGAGTAAAGACGGAAGCCCTCGTCGGTTCGAAGATAGGTCAGGGGATGCCCCCACCCGTCGATGATCCGGCCCTCTTTGTCCGTCTGTCCGGCCGTCAGCTCGACCGAACCGGATCCCTGAGGGCCCAGTTCCCGGGCGAGGTTTGCAATTCCGGAATCCGGATAGGAGCCCCGCTCGTTACGGTAGTCACGCAGTCCCTTCTTGAGGATGTCCAGGAGAGCGATCGTCGTTCTGGCTTTCGGCCCGTCGGTCGTCGGCTTCGCGGGAAGCGCCGGCTGTCGTTGAGATCCGACCATCGCCCGGATGCTTTCTTCGAGCCGCGGATCGAGTTTCGGTATCCAGCGTTTCGCCGACTCGAGGTCCGCCAGCGCCTTCTCACCGCCGCCGAATGCGGCGTGCAGGGCGGCGCGGAGCAGATAAGCGGGGCCGTACGACGGGTCGAGCTTCAAGGCTTGATCCAGCTCACTCTGGAGCTGGTGATGAAGCTTCGAGAGCCGTTCCCGGTCGGGCGCAGGCTGCGAGGCTTCGGCACGCCCGAGAGCGGCGAGCACCATGGCCCGGGCGTAATGAGCATCCGGCACTTCGGGAAATCGCGTCACGGCGTCATCGGCGGCCGACATCGCGGAAACAAGGTCCGCACCGACGCCGAGCTTCTGTTGCAGGTTGCACCGAACTGCGTAGATCTGGGCAAGAAGACCGACAGCCAGCCCCGAGTGGGGATCGAACTGTTCCGCGGCCTCCGCATCAACGGCAAGCTCTTCGAGGAACTCGATCGCATCCTTCAGTTCATCGCGGTCCTGCTTCCACGAGGCAAAGTTCTCGGCGACGAGGCGATCGTAGAACTCCAGCTTCATCGCGACATCGCACCACAGAAGCAGCGACAGAAACGGCCCGTTCTCCTGGTGCAGGGGGACTTTCTTCAACTCGTACTCCAGCGCCAGGCCTCGTTCGGCGACCGCGTCAAGGCCCGACTGGTCTGGCCAGGTCAACGATTTGACGTACCAGGCCGCGGAGTTCTCGGGCCAGAAGCTCAGGGCGTCGTCGACTTGAGCTCGAACCTTCTCCGGCGCGATGCCACGGTCCAGCGACGCTCGCGCGGCGTTGGCCATTCGCATGCTCAGGTAACGCATCACCGCTTCGCGCCGATCCTCTTCGATCTGTTGACCGACGATGTCCGCCGCTTCGTCGTTGGCGAGCGTCAGGATCGCGACCTCGTGAAAGATCAGCGAGACATCGTCCGGCTCAAGGCGGACCGCCTCGCGGATGGCCGACTTGGCCTCCTCGTTCCGGCCGAGAAGCGAACAGGTGTTCGCCAGCTGGGTCCAGGCATCGGCATAGAACGGATCCTCGGCCGTCGCTTCCCGGTAACAGTCCCTTGCCGCGTCGAGATCCAGACCGGCGGCGGCCGCTCGACCTTTCATCATCAGCAGGTCGACCCGCGTCTGCGAAAGATTGCTGGCCTTCGGGAGGGCGAACTCGAAATCCAGCCGTCTCGTCAGCTCGCTTCCCATTTCCAACTCGTCGACCGCCTGCTCCAGCGTCATCGTCGTGACGTCCTGGTACATGTCGAGAGAACGCCGACCGAGCCGGGAATCGACATCCGCGCCCCCCATAATGTGCCAGGATTTCGTGACCGCGATGTCGAGCCCGGCATAAGACCGGGGCGTCGCGTCCGGTCCTCGCAAGGCCTGCACCGGCATTCCGGCGAGGTCCCGCAGCGTCGCGTAGGAGATCCGCATGTCGCGGAGAATCTTGCCCACGGTCGCGATGTCGACGAGCGCATGCATCCGTCGAAAGATTCCCGGCGGCTCGACCCGGCCGGATTCTTCGATCTCCTCATACTTCTCGCTGAAGAGCCGGGCGATCTTCTCGTCGATCGGGTCGGCCCTTCCCGACCACTGCGCGTTCGCGGCCTGTTCCTCGGTCAGGCATCGGACACCCGACTCGAACAGCAACGTGCGGGAGGTGGGCGAAACGTGCAGTTCTCCCAGGCCGAGAGGGACGGGCGTCAGCCAGAAGCGGCTCAATGTCGGTTTGGCGAGTTTCGCTCCCTCGAGCTGCAGCTCGTGAAAACCTTCGATCCCCATCTTCATGTCGCCGGACGTGATCCGCTTCATCGCATAGTCCGCGTCCAGCATGATCCGGGCGAACAGGGAGTCAAAAGGCGCGCCCTCGACTCTCGAGTACTGAGGCCCTGCGGGGCGTCCTGGGAGAGGATCCAGGGAGACGGCCGGCACCCGGTTGTCCCGCCATGTCGTCTGCAGGCCGACAATCAGGCAGTTGATGTCGATTCGATCCCGCCCTTCCCGCGCAGCCGAGCCCACGAGAACCACGTCCTCGTGCGGATCGTCCAGAACAAAGCCGTGGATCCGATCCATCGAGCCGGGAAACCGCAGTTCCTCCGGGAGGCCGTCCCACTTTTCGGGCGACTGCGAGAAGGGCCTGGCTCTCTCGACAAGGGTCCGAAGCGACAGCAGAACCGGTCGCTCGACCACTTTCACCGGTCCGCGCCTGCGAAACCCGGGAACCCCGTAGTAAGAAAGCAGATCCAGTGTGACCTGCAGCGAAACTCCTCCGACCCGGTCCAGCTCCGCCTGATTCTTCGGGTCATTCAGGGCTTGCACCGCTTCCGGAACGGGAACGAAGATCTCATCCAGGCGAGGAGGCCGTTGAGGAGGAGGTACAGAGCCAGGTTCCACGGCCTTCGGAGGGGGAACGACGCCCTGGTCGAGTTTCACCGGCGTTGGTGCGAAAACCGGGGCGCCCGCTTCCCGGCCCGGCAGACTGTTGACCGCTGAGACGACCGGTCGGACATCGACGGTCGCCCCTCCGTTCACGGTCAGCGGACCTTTCTCCGGGTCGAAATGGATCGGCTCGGCCGGCTGGAGCCAGCGTTGATTGTCAAAGGGGACAGTGCGAACGTCGTCCCCTCGAATCTGACTGATTCGTTCTACCTCGCCAAGAACCAACATTCCGCCGAAGGTGAGTCTCGGACGCGGCGGGACGATGACATTGCTCTCGGGGATCCGCTCCGGCGCGACGGAACGGACCTGCACCGGAGGCGGGTCAACGACGCTGCGGGCGCGATTTGTGAACTCGGTTGTCTGCTTCAGTTTGTCGATCGCGTCGCGGAACTCGACGGCAGCGACGGAAGCATCGTTCGACGCATTGAGGCGAGCGAGGGATCGCTCGGCATACTCGAGGCTCGACCGCGCCTTGCGAATCTCATCCTGTGCCCGCTCCTGCTGTTCTTCGGTCCATCGCACCGCGGAAACCGGTGCCGCTTGAGTCCCGTTCGACGGCGGGAGCTGCGGTGGAGTCGGCGGGGTTTCCGAAACGCTTGCGGCAGGTTTCTTCGCACGTCCTGACTTTCCGACGAACTCTTCCAGCCCGTCCAGATGCTTGCGCTTCTGTTCGATCTCCTTCTGGAGTTCGACACCGAGAGCCCGGACGTTGTTTAAGTCAGCTTCGTCATTCTTCTCCTCAGCAGACAGGTTCTTGCAGTGATCCGCTTGAAACAAGCCGGTGCTCGAGATGACGACCAGTGCCGTCATGACAGCAGCAACGCGAACTGCGAAAGACCTCATCATTCGATCTCCTGCCACGATTTTCCGACGGGAAAGCGAATCAGTCATTGGCAAATGCGCCAACGAGATCGGCGCTCACCTGATCGTTCTCGGAACTCGCAGTCGAACCAATCTGTTGCATCTGTCGCCTCTGCTGCCTGGCAGTGTGACTCCGCTTCCGTCCGCCCGGACGGCGCGTTCAGCGCTCGAAGGTGCCGATCCATTCGGCCTCGCCGAGACGATGTCCCGACATCGCCGCGACCAGGGTTTCCTTGTCTATTCCCGGTTGAAGTTCGAGTGGGGCGTCGAGCGCGAACAGCCGAAAGTGGTAATGATGAACGCCATGCCCTTTCGGCGGAGCGGGGCCGCGGTAGCCGTGATTCTGCCCCGATGGCCACGAGTTCCGCCCCTGCGGGGCGACGACCGGTGTCCGAAGCTCAGCGGTGGTCGGCAGGCCTTCCGGTAACCGGGTCGTCTCTGGCGGCAGCCCATAGAGCACCCAGTGGACCCATGGCTGAGGCGTCGGAGCGTCCGGGTCATCGCAAATCAGGGCGAGTTCGAGCGTTCCCTGGGGGATGCCGCGCCAACTGAGCGGCGGAGAAACGTCCACTCCGTCGCCAGTGAACTTCGTCGGGATCGCGCCATTGTTGCTGAACGCGGTGCTTTCCAGTTGGAATTTCGTGAGACTTCTGTCTTCGCTCACCGGAGACTCCTTCTGCTCGCCGCTGACGGCCAGCTTGTCGTTCTGGAGCTCGATGTCCAGCTCTTTGGTTTTGAAGCCGGGAACGTCTATTTCGAATTCAATTTGCTTTGCAGTCTCGGCCAGGTCCATCGTCGGGACCTGACGCTCGGCTAACCATCTGCTATCGCCTGAGCTGACTCGAGGGAAGAGTTCCATCATCCCTTTGCGCAAAGGTGCAACAACATTCGAGACCCGAGTGGGAAGGGGTGTCATGCCTCAGGCACAGACCACATCCTCCGGAGACAGTCAAAGTCACTTGGCCTCGACTGAGGCCATTGTCCAAAAAGAGACCGAGTGCAAGGGAGATGCCCAATAAATGGGATTGATCCACAACGGAGCTTGTCGAACAGTTCGTCGGTTCAGCCTCTGTAGGGCGTGCGGATTTCCGATGGCGAACCGCACCAGGCGTGCTGCCCTCGCGCGCTTGATGAATGGCTCTTCCTGAGAGCGAGGAATTGCGGCGGTTTTGGTGAGCAACTCCGCGGCCTGTGCAAGGGAGTTCGCGTGCCCTCCATTCCCACTACTGGTCATGTGCGGCTCGTCCGGGGCCCGGTTCAAATCTCCGCTGAGGAGCCGGTCGTCCTCCATGGATTGCTGGCCGTCCCGGTTTGTGCTCAGGGAGATGTCCTGTTCGCCCATGGCTCTGGAAGCGGTCCGAGGCTCTAGAAGCGGTCGGAACAGTCCGCGGAACCAATTGGTCGCCCGCCGCCTGCAAGGAGGCGGGGCTGGCCACGCTGCTGGTCGACCTGCTAACCGAAGGAGAAGAGCAACTCGACCGCCAACGGGCCCACCTGCGGTTCAATACTCCCTTCCTGGCGAGCCGACTGGCCATCTGCACAGACTGGCTCGCAGATGAACCCCAGGCGTCGGATCTCCCCCTTGGATACTTCGGGGCGAGCACGGGAGGGGGGCCGCGCTCATGGCGGCGGAGAACAACCCCGATCGGGTCCGGGCCGTAGTTGGAACGACGACCGGGCCGAGCGCTTCGCCCGCCAAGTCGGGGCGTCCTCCACGGGAAACCGCTGTTGATCGTCGGTTCGAATGATCTCCCTGTCGTCCGGCTCAACGAGCAGGCGCTCGATCGGCTCTCGTCCCCCGTCAAAAATCTGGTCCTCGTACCGCGGCGGCGGAGAGTCGAGTCGCGCGAGTTAAGCGGAATACGGCGGAGGCCGAAACCAGCGCTCAGCTGTCCGCGATGAAGAGATTCTTCAACGTGGCCACCGCGGATGCGGAGCGTCTCAAAAGCCGCGTCGAAGAGGTCGAATCGAGATCCGTTCGGATGTTTGACCTGGAGGGGACAGTCGCCAAGGCGATGAGCCTCCTCGATCGCTTGCCTGAATTGGCAGCGAATACCGAGCGACCCGGCGCGATCAAGCGGCTGTTCGACCTCCGCATGTACCTCTCGTTCGAAGAGGTCAAGAAGTCAAAGCGGACGGTCAATCAGCTGACCGGCGGAATCATCACGATTGGCAGCGTTGCCGCTCCAATCGAACCGTACAACGGCCCGACAGCACGTGGGGCCGTTGAAAAAGCTTCGGAAACACGTTCCGAGGCGTCCCCCCGCAGACGAGAGGGAAGAGTCGTTACGAAATGTAAGTCGGGGTGACACGATTTGAACGTGCGACTTCCTGCTCCCAAAGCAGGCGCTCTAGCCAGGCTGAGCTACACCCCGAGTGCCCGAAGGCAAGAGGCAGACGTTAGCGGGGCCGATGGGAAAACGTCAAGGTGATGGCCGCGGACACGGCAGGTCAGGGCCGATCGGAGTAAGCCAATCCGAAACCGGAAGCTGATTCGGAAGACCGAAATCCCAATGAGGTGATGAGAGCGAAGTCCGGCCCGATGGGAGTTCGTCCCTCGCATCTGCTTCGGATTTTCCCGGTTCGGATTCTGAATTCCCTCCCCGCCGCTATCACTGACGCGTCGCCACCTTGTTGCGGTGCGGGAACGGTGTTGCTGCCTGAAGGAGGTCCCCCATGCCGGCGAGGCAGGTCTTGAGGGTGGTTTTCCCGTCTTTCGCCCAGGTGTCCCGGGACCAGACTTCGACTTCGTAGCGACCGCGGTAGCCGATCTTTTCCAGGTGCGAAACCATGGTCACGAGCGGGGTGACCCCCTGGCCCGGGATGGCACGGTCGTTGTCGCCGTCGGTCGATTCCTTCCAGTCGCTGACGGTGACGTTCGCGATGTAGGGGAGGAGCAGACGCGTGTAGTGTTCGAAGTCAGGGTCGTCGCAGACGTGGTACGTTCCGAGGCTGACGCCGACGACCTGCGGGTCGAAGGAGCGGACGGCGTTGCACGTGTCCTGCAGGGAGCTCAGGAACGACCACTTTTCGCTGAAGAGCGGATGCATCGGCTGGAGAGCCAGGCGGACGCCGAGACGCTCCGCCACCAGCGAGAGTTCGAAGAGACCGTCCTGCAGGCAGCGCATCGCCTGCGGGCGGATATGCCCGCGCTGCGGACCGGAGATGATCGTGACCGATTCCGCGTTGAGGAGCCGGGCCAGCTTGAGGAGCCGCTTGCCGTCCTGCACGGCGTCTTCATAGCGGTAGCCGCCGGCGAGGCCGGCAAATCCGCCCGCCCAGCCGAGGCTCGAGACCCGCAGGCCCGAGCGGCGGATCGCGGGGATCGACTCCTTCAGGCCGAACCGGAGGAGCTTGTGGTACGAGAGGCCGATCGCCTGCAGGCCCGCGCGGCGGTAGATGCGGACGTCGTCCTCCGGGGACCAGCGCCACGTCGTCGTGTGGTTGAGGGAAAGACGTGCCAGATGGTCACGACGCAGAAGCGACTCGACTTCGCCCGGAAAGAAGGTGATCTCGGACGGATTCTCGATGGCGCCCACTGCAGTCCTTTGCCACGACATTCAGGTTTCTCCCGCAAGCCCGCTTCAGGCAACGCCGCCGCCCGGCTTCAATCGACGTCAACGATCGAACGGAGGTGGAATACACGAAGGGGGGAATTCAGAGGAATAGGAACAGCCCCGCGTCCCTCGAACAGCTCAGCGATCGGGAGACTCGGACAGGATGCGGCCCGCTCAGACGTTCAGCGGCACTTTCGGATCGTCGGAGACGTGAACCCACACGTGGACATGCGGGGATCCCCGGAAGTGCCAGACGAATGACGGCCCTTCGAGCCGCCAGACATCCCAGATTTTGTCGTCTCCAAGATCGTCGTCCGGATAGAAGGCGAGCCGGCAGGCATCGAGCCCTCCTTGTGTCTCAAGGCACTTGAGAGCCTCGGTACGATCGCTGGTCCGGTACGGCTCGATCAGTGTCTTCAGGACGTTTTGAGCCAGAGCCTTCTGATCGGAAGTCATGTCGGCGACGGGGAGGCCGGCGATGGCCCCCTGTCCCTTGAAGCCGACCTCGTGCTCGCCCGGCATGTCCCTGACGAGGGCCTTCTCTCGCTGCTTGCCGTCGAGCATCGCGAAGATCTCGTTGGCCTTGAGCGCCTGCGGCCAGAAGATGTTGCCCGGGTGGTCCGGCTTCTCGTTGAAGCCCTGTGCGGCATGGCCGTAGAAGATCGGTCCGCCGAAGGCGACGTGGTCGGTCGAGTCACCATCGCAGCGGATCGTGAGGTGACGGCCGGTCATGACGAATTCGAACTTCCCCGTCCCCGGCTCACCGAAGAGGGCGATGGTCTGTTGTGTTCCGTAGCCGCCTGCGTCGTCCTTGAGCTGCTTGTGGATCCGTTCGCGCCACTCGGGATTGTAGAGGCTGTGGAAGATCGCCTCGATCATCTCCTGCTGGTCCTTCGTGTAGAAGGAGCTGACGACGTTGAGGTTCTTCTGATCGACGATCTGCCAGTTGTTCGAGACGTGCGTGCGGAGCAGGCCGCGCTTGTCGGTGTGGTCCCAGGGGAAGCAGATCTTCGACTTCTGATCGGGGGTCAGGGACTCGTGGAGCTTCTTGACGAGCGACTCGCTGGTCGCGTCGGTTTTCGTGTTGCTTCCCGCCTTGTCATCTCCGCGGACGAGGGCCGGGAGTCCGCTGGTCAGGCCTGCTGCGGCGAAGGTGGTCGCGGTCTGGAGGAACTGTCGGCGGGAGGTGCCGAGGAAACCATCACCATCGGGGTCACAGTCCGGACACGAAGGTCGCTCGACCATGGACAAGGTTCCAGAAGGGGAAGGGATGTCGCCCAGCGACAGACAGGACGGGCGATAGTATGAGCACCGCCGATTCGACTCCGCAACGTCTGTGTTTGCCGTTCTGAACAAAAGAGTGAGGATGAAAAAACGGGGGCCGGAAACTCTTGACAGTGTTCGTGATGACAGACGGGAGTCGATGGTTGTCACGACGAGTGTTGCGTGTGCCGTGAGGCCTCAGTGATGCGAATTCAAACGACACTGAGCGACCCCGCGCGACTCGCCGTTACGCACTTGTTTGAGTCAGTGCCTGCGGAGGTCGACACCTTCCCGCCAGAGCGTCTGCACTTCTCTGAACTGGAGCAGGGATCTCAACTCAGCAGGGGAGAGTGGGGCACGCCATGTTCCCCAGGATGGGACCGTCCGCTGTTGCAGTGAGCCCGTTCTACGCGGAGTACCGCGGTCCTGTCAGAGCAGGTTGGCTGCGTCCTGAATCTGCTTCATGTACCAGAGAAAGATCGTGAAGATCAGGAAGATGATCATCCCGGCGACCCCCATCCAGATCAGGACGCCGAGCGCCGTCGTGAGCGTCTTGAGACTCCGGCGGGCCTGGTCTTCGAACTGGGGGCTGAGGCGGTGCAGCTGCTCGGGGACGGTTCCCGAGGTCTCCGCGACATCGACGATCTGCAGGAAGTCGGCGGGGAACAGTGACGAGTTGGCGAGCGTCTCCGTCAGGGTCTCGCCGCGGCGGATGTCGTCGACCGTCTGGGGGATCGCGTTGACGAACGCTCCATTCGCCGTCGCCCGCAGGCTGGCGTCGAGGCTGTCGTCGATCGGCAGGCCCGCCTCCTGGGTGAGGTAGAACGCCCACGAGAACCGGGCGATTGCGAACGACTGAAGGCATCGCCCTACCACAGGCAAGCCCATCATGATGCGATGGACGAGAGCGCGAACTGCCGGGATGCGAGTGAGCGTGCGATAGAGAATGACGCCGGTCGCCACCACGAAGCCCCAGCCCATCAGCCACTTCATGGCGCCGGTCGGGCCGAGAAGTCCCCAGCCGAGGATATCGACCTGCGTCGGCAGGAGCCCGAGGATGAAGATCAGGAGGGCGACGATCAGGATCGCCGCCACAAGCTGGATGATCGGCCAGGCGATCTGACCCAGGAACTCCTTGCGGAGGCGGACATTGTTCTCGTAGTGATCGGCGAGGGCCTTGAGGACTTCCGGAAGGGAGCCGGTCTGCTCGGCCACGTGAACGAGTTCGACGAACAACGACGGAAAGAGCTCGCCGTGAGACCGCAGGGCCGATGTGACATCTTCCCCCGCCTTGATCTGTGTCGAGACATCCTCCAGCCCATGCTTGAGCCGCGAATCAGGACACCGATTCGAAACGGTGACGAGCGCCTTCCGGATATCGACCCCGGCCAGGAGCATCTGGCTGAGCGAGCGTGAGACGTCCGAGAGCGCCTTGTGGGAGACGCGGCCGGGAGAATCGACGGCAACGGCGGACATAAGTCATACGCCCGGAGGGAAACGTGGACGACAGCGCATTGTAAGCGTGTACGTCGCCGGCCTGGTCCCGTGCGGGCGGCCTTCATGCGGAATCCATGAGATTCTCGAGGAATCTGATGCGGACAGTCGAACGCGCGACTGGCTCGGTCGGCAGGTCAATGAGCGTCAATCAGAATCTGGTCCACGAGTTCATCGAGCCTGGCCGGATCCGTCCCAGTCAGCGTTTCGTAGAACCCGAGCAGTTCGTCCTCCGTCAGTGCGTCGCAGTAGTCGTCCAGCGTCTCGGAACTCAGCAGGATGATCGGTCCCGGCTGGCCGTGCCCGGATTCGATGGCAGAGCCGATCAGATTTCGCCCTGTTCCGGCATAGCTCGTCCATCGCTGCACGAGCCGGTCCGGATGGTGTGTTCGCAGGAATGTTTCGAGTTTCGATTCGTGGTACCAGTGGCTCGACCGCCCTCCGGT
Organism: Planctomycetota bacterium; assembly: GCA_023429275.1. GTDB lineage: Bacteria > Planctomycetota > Planctomycetia > Planctomycetales > Planctomycetaceae > Planctomyces_A. Next base: position 6,351 of record JAEYWB010000348.1, on the reverse strand, counting down.
GATCCACTGGCGAAACCCTTTCCGCGACCCTGTGTGTTCATCGATCAACTTGCGATCGTGGCAGACCGGGAAGGGGAGCGCGATCGCCAGCCCGATCCAGCACACGATCACGATGGCGGCCAGAAGGTACGGTCGCTTGATCGACAGACGGGCCATACGTGGCCTCGGAATCGAGCGCTTTGGAAAAAGCGGGACCGATTGCAGTCTACGGCGCTGGTGGAACGTGGTCACGCTTGATCGCGTCGCTTGTGACCTCTTGATCGGGGTTCCATAATCGCCGCGCCGCGAACGGGGCCGCCGCGCCGGTCGGTCAACGTTCCGGAAGCGAGGGAGAGAACTTCATGCGCTTCGCAGGTTCCGCAATCCGAGGTGTTTCGATGGCTCTGGCTTTGATGGTCGCGGGGTTCGCCGGAGGAGCCGCTCCCGAAGCGGAACCGTTCGGCAAGACGGCAGACGGAACCGCCGTCGAAGCCTACACGCTCACGAACAAGAACGGCGTCAAGGCCCGGGTCATGACCCGCGGCGCGACGCTGATCGAGCTCCAGGTCCCCGACAAGAAAGGGGAACTGGCCGATGTCGTTCTCGGCTGGGACGACGTCGCCGGCTACGAGTCGGATGACAACCAGTACTTCGGCTGCACGACCGGCCGCGTCGCGAACCGGATCGCCAAGGGGAAGTTCACACTCCTCAACAAGGAGTACCAGCTCGCCGTCAACAACGGGCCGAACGCCTTGCACGGCGGCGTGAAGCGGAGCCTCGACAAGGTCGTCTGGAAGGCCGAGCCGTTCGAGACCCATCGCGGCCAGGGGGTGAAGTTCAGCTACACGAGCCCTCACGAGGAAGAGGGCTACCCCGGCAAGCTCTCGATCGACGTCACCTATGAACTGACGGCCGACAACGAAGTGCGGATCGAGTACGCCGCGACCACCGATCGCCCGACGCCGGTCAACCTGACGAACCTCAGCTACTTCAATCTCGCCGGCGCCGGTTCGCCGACCGTCCTCGACCACGAGGTTACGATCCAGGCCGACAAGTACACCCCGACCGACGACACGCTCATCCCGACCGGCAAGATCGAACCGGTGAAGGGGACGCCGCTCGACTTCACGACGCCGCACACGCTGAAGGAGCGGATCGCCCAGCTCGAGAAGACCGCCGCGATCGGCTACGACCACAACTTCGTCCTGAACGGCGAGTCGGGCAAGCTCCGCGAGATCGCCAGGGTCAAGGAGGCGACCTCAGGCCGCGTCATGACGGTCAAGACGACCGAGCCGGGCGTGCAGCTCTACTGCGGCAACTTCCTCAAGGGACAGAAGGGGAAGGGGGGCAAGACCTACGCCCACCGGAGCGCCCTCTGCCTCGAGACGCAGCACTTTCCGGATTCGGTGAACCATCCTGAGTTCCCGTCGACCATCCTCAAGGCCGGGGAGAAGTACAGCCACATCTGTGTTTACGCGTTCTCGGCCGAGTGATCACCGGATGCATCTGGTACCACGGTATTCCGAGATGCGGACTGGGTGACGCAATGGAGCCCGACCGGCGTTCCGCTGGCCGGGCTCTTCGTCATACCACGTTCTCATGAGGCTCGCGGACCGCTGAGGCCGCGGCGCTTCGACCTTCCGACCAGCGGGCTTTCATCCCTCGCTCTCGTATCGCTGTGAAGATGCCGGAAGACCTGCCTTGGAGGTCGGACTGGGCTTTGAGGGAACCAAACCACCTGGCCGCTTGCGGTGCACTTCGAGGTCGTCGATCCACAGGGTCTGTTCCTGCGGCAGGAGACCGGGGCCGAAGTAGGGAGTGAGCAGGAACTGGTTGAACTTCATCTTCGGGAAGTCGACAGACCGGAGGATGACATCGCTGCGGTCAATCACGAGCTTTCCGTCGAACCAGCCCCGAACGACTCCGTCGGCCCGCGAGCGCCCGGCGCCAGGATCGAGGGAGTTGAGGCGATACTCGGCCTCGATGAGGTGCCAGGCGTCGTCCTTCATCAGGACGTCCTGGCTGTCGAACATCGTCCCGTTGTAGCCGCCACGGAGGGGCCCCTGAGTCAGCCCGTGCGGCTGGTCCTTGTTCTGGATGTCCTGCGCGGCGAGGCGGAGCTTACCGTTCCAGGGCTCGATGTAGACGGTCAGGTGCGTGGCCGCGGGGCCGGCATAGGGGGCGTTTTCGGTCGTGAGGAAGTGAGACAGGTGAGGGTGATAGGCCCGCCCCGTCCACTGCCATCCCTTCGACAGCCGGAGGTAGTACCGGACGTAGACCGATTCGCCCGGTTCGAAGAGTCGTCGCAGGCCGGACGAACTGTCCGGGACGGTCGATCGGGCTGCCCAGTGGTACTCGATCGCTCCCGGCTTGTTTCCCGGGGCTTCGGAGGTCGCGGCGGGGCGGAGGTTGTCGCGGGTAATGCGGAACTTCGTGCCGTCGTACCACCCGCGTGAGGGGAGCTGGTCGTCATCGAACGATTCGCGGAAGAGGAGCGTCGTCTCGTTCTCGCGGGGCTCCTGGGCGAATGCCTGCGGGCGGTCGAGGCCGATCCCCGCCAATGCCCCAAGGACGCCGCAGACCGCAAGCCGCGCCATCCGTCGGCCATCTGCCATTTCCGCTCTCCGATGAGTCATGCCCAGGAGGGCCGGCAATCGAGCCTCACCGGCCAGCTTTCTCTCTCACCTCTCGCCTCTAACCTTTGACTCCCGTTACCGCGGAACGATGTCCGCAATCGGCTCGCCGCAGCCTCGCGAGCCCCGGCCGAGGCAGATCAGCCAGCGTCCCTGGGCGTCTTCCACCTGCCAGAGTCCCGCGAATGTCCCTTCGCCGTCGTACTTGCCGACGTAGAGCACCTGGTGCTTCCCGACATACTGCTTGACGATGATGATTTCGCCTGAGGGCTGGAGCGTTCCATCGAGCCGGAAGGCCCCGATCACGTCGCAGCCGCGGCCAAACAGGCGATCGCCGCGCAGGCAGACTTCGAGCGGGTGCATCGGCTGACGCCCGTAGCACGCTTGCTCCCACCACCCGCGAGATTGCGACTCGTCATTCAACTGATCGACACCCAGGCTGGCCCTCGTCATCATCTGGGGGCCAACTTCGAGACATCCCGAGGTCACCTGTCGCCTCGAGACTAGCGGGAGATTACCGGCTTTCCCGTCGCCGACGGAAGCTTGCGGGCGATGCCGCTTCGCCGCAGCGAGTCTGAAGCGGGCAAGCCGGCCGTCGGTGTCGAGATCGGACGGCCTCGATGGAGAGCGGTCCGGCCGACCGCGGATCGGGTGTCCTTTCTCCCCGGAGCATCGGCGACTCTCCCCGGAGTATCGGCGACGGTCTAGCGTGCCTCACCGCGAGCCTGCTTCAGAAGGTCGACATCCTGCCGCAGCTGGCGAACCTCGTTGAGAACCTCCAGCAGAGTCTGCTCCTGGAGCTGCGCCGCCGCCCGGCGGACCTTCGGCCCGATTCGAACCAGGTACGAGGCGAGTCCGACCCAGAAAACGATCGTCGAGAGAACCTGGATCGCCCCGAGCGACACGGAAAACCAGTTGGCGTTTCGGTCGCCGGGATCGGGCGATCCGAAGACCCTCCCCGCGCTGACCGGCAGCAGCCCCATTGCCAGCAGCAGTGCGATGACGATGGTCCACTTCATGCGGTTCTCCAGCGACCGGGCACGCTCGAGTCTCTGTTCCAGCTGCATGCGATGCTCCTGATACTGAGACGGCTGGAGCGCCGGTTCCTGTTGAAGGAGCTGGTCTCCAAACGTCGGGATGGGATGGGTTTCACTCACCGGCCGAGCTCCTCGATACGGCGTTTCAGCGCGGTTTTGGCGTAGTGCAGGCGCGACTTGACGGTCCCCGGCGGAGCCCCCAGGACGTCGGCGATCTCCTCGATCGACATCTCTTCGAGAAAGAACAGGACGAGGGCCTGTCGATGTTCGAGCGACAGGAGATCGAGTGCTGCGTGGACGAGCTCCGCGCTCTCGAACCGGATCTCCTCCGCTCGGCCGTCCGCCGCGATTGCCTCCTCCCCCTGTTCGAGGGAAGCCACCGGAACGTTCCGCCTTCGGAAGTCGTTGACCACTTCAGCGTGCGCGATCCGGTAGATCCAGACCCGGAAGGCCCGCGGAGAAGCGAGCTTCCCGAGTCGTCGGTGAACCTGAAGCCAGACCGTCTGAACGACCCCTGGTGCGTCCGCCCCCGATCCCAGCAGACGCCGGGCGAAGTAGAGGAGGCGTCGGTCGTACAGGTCGACCAGTCGACGGAACGCCCCCTCGTCTCCCCGCTGCGCGAGAGAAACGGTGAGCGCCTCGGCGGCTTGCTTCAACCGGTCCTGGGGATCCGACATCCGGCCTCTCTTCTGCGGCGGCCTGCCGACTCGGGAGTCCGCGACGCAGGGATCATCGTTGGCGATTCGGCCACTTGTTCGAAAGGAAGTCGCACCGCCGACGCGAATGGTTCGACGATTCCTCTCGTTTTGTCTTTTCGCACACGAACCAGGCGCCGTTGATGCGATCTTCGCCAGCGTAAGCGTCCTGAGGGGCGGGACCTGCATTGTTGTCCACATGCGTCAGCGGAAAATCCGGCTTATCTTCCGGAAACTGGGCAAACCCTGACGGATGTGCGGGCTGTTGACGTGATCCAACATCACCTGCGGCGAAAGTCGCCGTTTCTTCTCAAGTTCGTCTGGGGCGGACCTTAGGATGGTTCCGGAACCTGTGCGTCAGGGGGAATGTCTGCCAATTCCGGCGATCTCTCCCGTCGTGCTCGTTGTGCCGGCAGCACCGCGAAAAGTGATGGCTGCGGGACGCGGCGCGCTTGATGCACGGGGGCCTCGTCAGCAGGATGGAGACCTGCAGCGTGTGGCCGACTGGCATGGATTGATCTCCCGTCAGTCGGAGTGTTTCGAACGGACTCGGTTCACCTCTTTCTCCTCGGAGAAGTCGTATGAAGCGAGCCTTGCTCAGCGCGGTAGCCCTGGTGGCTACTTTGGCAAGCGGGGGCCAATCATGGGCCGCCTGCTGCGCTCCCGGTTACAATTGTTGTCCAGTTTCAAGCTGTCAGCCGACCGCCTGCTACACCTCATGCAAGGTCGAGCGACAGACGTGCTACCGCACCGTGTATGACACGGTCTGCGAGCCACAGCAGGTGACCGCTTACAAGACGGTCTACGACAACGTCTGCGAAGACGTTCCGCAGACCTGCTACAAGACGGTCATGGAGACCTGCGAACGCGAAGTCAGCTACCAGGTCCAGCGCCCGGTCGTCGAAACGAGCTGCCGCGTCGAGGAGTACCAGGTCCAGCGGCCGGTCACCGAGACGCATTACCGGACCGTCTCCTACCAGGTCCAGCGGCCCGTCTGCGAGACGATCAACCGCCAGGTGAGCCGGACGGTCTACCGCAATGTCGTCGAGAACTGCCCGCAGCAGGTCTGCCGGACGGTCATGCGGCAGGTGACCGAGACGGTCAACCAGGAGCGGTGCTACACCGTCATGCAGCCGGTCACGACCTATCGGACCGTGACGAAGGACTGCGGATCGTGGCAGGTTCAGCAGGTCTACCGCCCGGGACCGGTCGTCCCACGCGTCGTCTGGAACTGCGGCTGCCCGCGGATCTGTTACGTCCAGTGCCCCGGCACAACGGTCTGCAACCGCGTCTGGTGCCCGAACATTGTCGCCCAGCAGATCCCCTGCACGACCTATCAGCCGCAGGTGGTCCGCCAGTCCTGCCCCGTGCAGGTCTGCCGCTGGGTGCCGCAGCAGATTACCGAGACGATCAATCGGCAGGTCTGCCGCGTCGTCCCGGAGACTGTCTGCGAGAACATTCCGGTCCAGGTTCGCCGGATGGTCTGCGAGACCGTCCAGCAGCAGGTTCCTTACCAGGTCTGCAAGATGGTCTGTGAGACCCGTCAGCGTCAGATCCCGGTCCAGACCTGCAAGATGGTCTGCGAAACCCGCACCTGCAAGGTTCCGTACTGTGTGCCGAAGCAGGTCGCCTACACCGTGACCCGCAAGGTGACCCGCTGTGTCGCCCGCCAGGAGCCGGTCTGCTACACGCGGATGGTTTCGAAGGTTGTGGCTCGCCAGGTTCCTTATGAAGTCTGCCGGATGGTCCCGGTGACGAACTGCTGCGAGCCCGGGGCAGCCCCGGTCGGCGGCCAGGTTGTCGACTCGGTTCCGCCCGCGGGATTCGGCCAGGACTACTCGGCCCCGGTCGTCACGACGCCGGGGACGTTCGATCCGAATTATTTCGGAAACCAGAGCCCGGTCGTGACCTATCCTCCAGTGCACGTTCCGGACGTCGGGGCTCCGGCGAATCAGACGGAAGTCGCCAAGCCGATCCTGCCGCCCGAGCCGAAGGACAACTTCGAGC
>JAEYWB010000324.1 GCA_023429275.1 Planctomycetota bacterium | reverse complement strand
CCCTCGACGTCAAACAGGCTCACGTCGCCCATCAGTGGAAGCATGACAGGCCGATGCTGGTCTGCCGGTTCGACCCTCAGGGGCGGTACGTCTTCGCGGGCGCACAGGACTGGAACCTCGTTCGGTTCACAGTCGCGGAGCCGGATGGCAAGAAACAGCTGTTCCCCGCCGCGCACGAATCGTGGGTGATGTCGATCGCCTTCTCGAAGGACGGCTCGCAGGTCGTCTCGGGCGGCGGCGATGGCCGGGTCGTCTGGTGGGAAACGGCCGCCGCGCCGGCCGAAGGGGCCGCGCCGCAGCCGATCCGCAAGATCGAAGCCCACAAGGGATGGGTCCGCGCGATGGCGGTCAGCCCTGACGGGACGCTCCTGGCGACTGCGGGGAACGACCTGGTCGTCCGGCTGTGGAACATGGCAGACGGGACCCTCGTTCGGGAGATGCCGGGGCACGAGAAGCACGTCTACTCGGTGGAGTTCCATCCCACCGGGCAGTTCCTGCTGACGGCGGACCTCGCCTGCTACGTAAAGCAGTGGGAGGTCGCGACCGGCAAGGCGGTGCGAACCTTCGACGCGAAGGCGCTCCGGTACTACGACGCCGGCTTCATGGCGGACTACGGCGGCATCCGCGGGATGGCGATTTCGGCGAACAGCGAGTTCCTCGCGACGTGCGGCCTCTACAAGTGCACGAACGCCTTCGCGGGAGTCAACGAGCCGCACTGCCTCCTCTTCCGCTGGGACAACCAGGAGGTCGTCCGGTCGTTCATCGCCGAGGGGCTGACGAATTGTCTTCTGTGGCGGACGCGATTCCTGTCCGACGGGACGGTGATGGCGGTCGCCGGAGGAGGCTCGGGTGGCCACCTCCTGTTCTGGAAGACGGACGCCGACAAGGATTTTCACCGGTTCAATCTGTCCAACATGAGCCGCGACATGGACCTCCATCCCGACGGCCTGCAGGTGGCGACGGCCCATTTCGACCACCAGATCCGCCTCACGCGGCTCTATGCGAAGGCGTGACGGCCGCTTGATGCCTCATGCGATCTGACGATTTTCTGCGCTCTGCGGGAACCCGGTCAAGGTGGTAGGCGTCCGAAACGCCAGCCCTCTTCACGGGAGACCGAGCCGATGCGTGCGCTGATTTGCGGGATCGTGATCGTGGTCGGCGGGGGAGTTCTCGCCGAGTTCGCATCGTCCCTCACCTGGGCCTGTGCTCCGGCCCCCCGTCCCGGTGAACGGGTGACGATCACGAAGGAAGCCGCGCTGATCGTCTATGACGCCAGGACCCGGACCGAGCACTTCATCCGCCGCGCCTCGTTCTCGACCTCCGCCGGCGACTTCGGGTTTCTGGTGCCGACCCCGACCGTCCCGGAGCTGGGGGCTGTGAAGCCCGGGATCTTCGACTCGCTGGTCAGCCAGACTTTCCCCTCTGGAGCGTCCGCCGGTGATCCACGTCCGCCACGTGACGGTCCACTGGCCCGGACGCTCGGGCGCAGTGTGGATCGCAGGAGCGGCAGCGATCGCAGGGATCGGAGCCGTTGCTTACGGGAGCTGGCTCTCAGGTTCTCGTCGCCGCCATCAGCCCGCGACAGATTGATTTCCGGCCCCGCGATTGAGCCTCTCCAGGCGATCGCCTGAGCTCAGTAGTGAATCGCCCGTCCCGAGACCGCCATGGCGGCTTCCTTCACCGCTTCGGAGAGGGTCGGGTGGGCGTGGCAGGTGCGATAGATGTCTTCGCTGCTCGCGCTGAAGTTCATCGCCGCGGCGCACTCGGCGATCAGGTCGCCCGCATGCGGCCCGATGATGTGGACGCCGAGGACGCGGTCGGTCGTGGCGTGGGCCAGGAGCTTCACCTTGCCGTCGGTCGTTCCCATCGCCTTGGCCCGGCCGTTGGCCATGAACGGAAACGTCCCCTTCTTGTAGGCGATCCCCTGTTCCTTGAGGGCGTCCTCGGTCTTGCCGATCGTCGCGATCTCGGGGTCGGTGTAGACCACACCCGGGATCACGTCGTAATTGACGTGGCCGTATCCGCTGAAGAGGTGCTCGACGCAGGCGATCCCCTCTTCCTCCGCCTTGTGGGCCAGCATCGCGCCGCCGATGACGTCGCCGACCGCGAAGATCTTCGGGGAGCTCGTCTGGTAGTGCGGGTCGACGGTGATGAAGCCCCGCTTGTCGATCTGGACGCCGGCGGACTCCAGGCCGAGATCCGCCGTGTTCGGCTTTCGACCGACCGCAACGAGGACCCGGTCGCAGACGACCGGATCGGCTCCGTCGATCGTCACCGTGCACTGCTTGCCGTCGGACTTCGCGCCGGTCACCTTGCAGCCGAGCCGGAACTCAATTCCCTGCTTCTCGAAGATCTTCTTCGCATCGCTCGCGATCTCCGAGTCCATGCCGGGGAGGATCCGGTCGAGGTACTCGAGGACAGTCACCTTCGAACCGAGCCGCCGCCAGACCGTTCCGAGTTCGAGGCCGATGTAGCCGGCGCCGATTACGACGAGATGGCCCGGCACCTCCGGATAGGCGATCGCCTCGGTGCTCGTCCCGACCATGTCGCCGTTCAGTTCGATCCCCGGAAGGATGGCCGAAACGCTCCCCGTGGCGATCAGGGTCGCGTCCCCCGTCAGCTCCTGCGGGCCTTCCTTGGTTGCCACAACGACCTTGCCGGCCCCTTCGATCTTCGCATGGCCGAGGTAGCGGGTGATCTTGTTCTTCTTCATCAGCCCGTCAATGCCCGCTCCAAGCTGGCGGACGACTCCGTCCTTCTGCTTCAACATCGCCAGCAGGTCGAGCTTCACGTCGCTGACGACGATGCCGCGCTGGCCGAAGTGCTTCGTCTCCTCGAACAGGTGGCTCGACTCGAGGAGCGCCTTCGAGGGAATGCAGCCAACCCGCAGGCAGGTCCCGCCGAGGCTCGGCTCCTTCTCGATGATGGCGACCTTCTTGCCAAGCTGGGCCGCACGGATGGCAGCCGGGTATCCGCCGGGGCCGGCACCGATGACGATCAGATCGAAGTGAGACATTTGAGGAGGCTGTGGGCTGTGGGCTTTAGGACGAGACGCAGAACGCCGGCCGCGACGGCAGGCGACAGACACGGAAGAATCGCAAATGATTGCGACCTTTCTTCCGACAGCCTGCAGCCTGACGCCTTCAGCCAGACTCGTCACACTTCCAGAATGATACGCGTCGGATCTTCGATGACGTCCTTGACCCGCTTGAGGAACGAGACCGCTTCGCGGCCGTCGACGACGCGGTGATCGTAAGTGAGAGCGACGTACATCATCGGGCGGACGACCACCTGGCCGTTCACGGCGATCGGCCGGTCGACGATGTTGTGCATCCCAAGGACACCGCTCTGCGGCGGGTTGACGATCGGCGTCGAGAGGAGCGATCCGTAGACCCCGCCGTTGCTGATCGTGAAGGTTCCCCCTTCGAGCTCTTCGCGGCCGAGGCGGTTCTCCTGGGCGCGCTTGGCGAAGTCGGCGATCGCCAGTTCGATCTCGGCGAAGCTCATCCGTTCGGCGTTCCGCAGGACCGGCACCACGAGGCCGCGGCCCCCGCCGATCGCCACGCCGACGTCGACAAAGTTGCGGAAGATCAGCTCGCGACCGTCATCGCTGACCTGGGCGCCGACCTGCGGGAACTGGTTGAGGGCGTCGACGACGGCCTTCACGAAGAAGGACATGTAGCCGATCTTGATCCCGTACTTCTTCGTGAAGAAGTCCTGGTAGCTCTTCCGCAGGCCCATCAGGGCCGACATATCGATTTCATTGAAGGTCGTCAGCAGGGCGGCGTTGTGCTGCGCCTCGACGAGACGGCGGGCGATCGTCTGCCGGATCGGCGACATCGCGACGCGCCGCTCTTCGCGGGGACCGACCGAGGCAATCTGCGGCGCCGCCGCACGGGAAGGAGCCGGCGCGGGGACCGAGACCTTCGGCTCCGCCGCCTTGTGAACGATGACATCTTCCTTGAGGACGCGTCCGCCCGGCCCGGTTCCCTTCACGTCGTCGGCCTTCAGGCCCCGTTCCTGCAGCACGCGGTCGGCGGCCGGCATGACGATCTTCTCGACCTTCTCTCCCGCCCCGTTGGCCCCGTCAGCAGAGGGAGCGGAGGCTTTTCCGCCGGCATCGGCCGGCTTGGATGCGGGCTCGATCTGGGCGATCGTCTCAAACTTGGCGGCGGTCTCCCCTTCCTTCTTCAGGATCTTCCGGACATAGCCGGCGGCCGGAGCAGGGACCTCGAACGTCGCCTTGTCGCTCTCCACCATGACGATCGGCGTCTCGGCGTCGACCCACTGACCCTCCGGAGCGAACCATTTGCCGATGAAGACCTGGGTGACGGACTCCCCGACATTGGGGACTTGAACGTCAACGGGGGCGGAGGCCATTTCAATTCCTTGAGTTGCAGCGAATCAGCCCGGCAATGGGCGGGCCGGTGGCGGGGCGGACGGTGTCCTGCGGAATGATTTCGATGGTTGTCGCAGACTCGCCGCACCGCTGCACAGTGTATGGGGGGAGGAACGGAAACTCGACCACGGGCCGGGTTTATCCCTCTTCCTCAGAACCGATATTCCATCCCGATCGGGATGACAAGCGAGAATCGAACGAATGCGCGGGGACACTTCAGGTGAAAGCGTCCCCGCGCCCCAAGAGTTCGACTCACGAAGGGGTGTGGCGGCCAAATTCGCCGCCCGGCTCGGCCCGCGCCGCTATAATCTCCCCGAAGTGCGCCCGAAGTGCGCTCTCCGATCAGCCGGGAGGTTCGATGCCGACACATGCGGTGATCTGCCGAAACGTGACCAAGGACTTCGGCACGGGGGAGACACGTGTTCAGGCACTCCAGGGAGTCGATGCCGACATCGAGTTCGGCGAGCTGACCCTCCTGGTCGGGCCGCGCGGCTGCGGCAAGACGACCCTGATTTCGATCATGGCGGGCCTGCTCGAGCCGACCGGCGGAGAGGTCGAGCTGCTCGGCGAAGACCTGAAATCGCTTCGCGGCCGACGCCTGGTCCAGTTCCGGGCCGAAAACATCGGCTTCGTGTTTCAGCAGTACAACCTGCTCCCCGCCCTGACGGCCGCCGAGAACGCCGCCGTCCCGTTGATGATTCGAAACGTCCCCCGCCGGGAGTCGATCGAACGGGCAGGAGAGATGCTCGCCTCAGTCGGACTGGGGGATAAGCGCCGCTCCATGCCCTCGCAGCTCTCCGGCGGCCAGCAGCAGCGGGTGGCGATCGCCCGGGCGCTCGTCAACGAGCCTCGGCTTCTTGTGTGCGATGAACCGACCGCCGCCCTCGACGCCCGCTCGGGACGGACGGTCATGGAACTGATCCGCAAGACGGCGATCGGCGCGGGGCGAGCCGTTATCGTGGTGACGCACGACAGCCGGGTCTATGATTTCGGTGACCGGATCATCTCGATGGCGGACGGAAAGGTGGAATCGGTCCAGCTGCCGGAGGCCGGAAAGAGCTTAGCTCACGCCTGAGGCCGCCTGACGAGGCGGAAACGGCCGAATGTTCCACGGGGACTCCGCAAGGTTCGGCAACTGTCG
>JAEYWB010000921.1 GCA_023429275.1 Planctomycetota bacterium | reverse complement strand
AGGCTTGCCCTCTTACGGATGCCCCCACTCCCCGATGACTTCGTCCGATCACACTGGGCCCCTACCCCCCGACACGACTCCGATCGGCCTCGCCGTCTCGCCGGCCCTCGAGAACCTGGTGGAAGACGAACAGGTCCCGCGGCATACCGCGACCGTCGATCGACGGGTCCTTCAGCTCTGTGGCGAAACGATCCTCCTCGGAATCGCGACCGGCTTTATTGCCCAGGGGCTCGTGGCCCTGATCGGCCTGATCACGAACCTCTCGTTCTACGGACGACTGTCGATCGAGGAGGTCTCCCCGGAACCCGCCGTGGCAACGCTTGGGTGGTGGGTGGTCGCCATCCCTGTGATCGGAGGGATCCTGGTCGGGCTCATGGCCCGCTACGGCTCGAAGGCGATCCGCGGCCACGGGATCCCCGAGGCGATGGAGCAGGTGCTGACCAACGAGAGCCGCATTCCCGCCCGGATGACTTTCCTCAAGCCGTTTTCCGCCGCGGTCTCGATCGGAACCGGGGGGCCATTCGGCGCGGAAGGGCCAATCATCGCGACCGGCGGCGCACTCGGCTCGCTCGTCGGGCAGATCCTCAGGACGACCACGGCTGAAAGGAAGACGCTCCTGGCCGCGGGGGCTGCGGCAGGGATGTCGGCGATCTTCGGGACCCCCGTCGCGGCGGTCCTGCTGGCGATTGAACTCCTCCTTTTCGAGTTCCGTCCCCGGTCGATCATCCCGGTAGCCCTCGCGGCGTCGAGTGCGACCGCGATCCGGATGGCGTTCCATGGCATGGAACCGGCCTTCCCGATGCCGGAGCTGGCGCAGCCCGGCGGGATGGCACTGGCGTTCTACATACTGCTCGGAGGCCTCATGGGCCTCGTGGCTGTCGCGGTCACCCGGGTGACATACGGCATTGAGGATGCCTTCGAGAAGCTCCCGATCCACTGGATGTGGTGGCCGGCGATCGGCGGCGTCGCCGTGGGGGTCGTCGGTTACTTCGCTCCGAAGACGCTGGGTGTCGGCTACTCGAACATCAGCGATCTCCTGAGCGGGAACCTGCCGATCAGGGCCGTTCTCTTCCTGTGCGTGATGAAGTTTCTGTCGTGGTCGATCTCGCTCGGGAGCGGGACCTCCGGAGGGACGCTCGCCCCCCTCCTGACGATTGGCGGCGCAATCGGTGGGGCATCGGGAATGCTCCTGGCAACGGCCTTCCCCGCACTCGGAATCGACCCGCGGATCGCCGCCCTGGTCGGGATGGCCTCCCTCTTCTCCGGGGCGTCGCGGGCGACGCTCGCGTCGGCCGTCTTCCTGTTCGAGACGACGCTGCAGCCGGTCGGGCTGCTTCCCCTGCTGGGAAGCTGTGCGGCGGCGAATCTCATTTCGAGCGCGCTCATGACACACTCGATCATGACCGAGAAGATCGCCCGTCGCGGGATCCGCACTCCGGCGGAGTACGAGGCGGACAGCCTCGACCAGATTCGAGTCGACTCAGTGGCAACGATGCCGCCCGTGACGATCTCGGCGTCGAGTACGATCGGAGAGCTGCGGGCCTGGATCAGCTCCGGACATCCCGGCTCAACACACCAGGGATTCCCCGTTGTCACTGAGGCCGGAGCGCTGGTCGGGATGATGACCCGGCGGGACCTGGCGAATCCGGAGTGGCTCGATCACCAGACGGCGGTGGAGGTGATGCGGCAATTGCCGCGGTATGTCTACGAGGACTCCACCGTCCGGCAGGGGGCGGACCACATGGTGAACCACGGAATCGGCCGGCTGCCGGTCGTGAACCGTGAGACGCCGCCGAAGGTGGTCGGAATTCTGACGCGGAGCGACGTGCTGTCCGCCTTCCGGCATCGGGTTCGGCAATCGCGCCCCCAGGAACCGACCGTCCGGGTTTCGTTGCCACGGATCTTCGGTCGTCGAACGGCCGGCGGACGATCCTCCCAAGCGGTGAAGTGACCGGACGGGGCGGACCGATCGGTGGGCTCAAGTCGCGATCGGTTCGGTTTGGCGTTCACCCGGAAGACCTGATACCACTTGCCCCGCGTCGGCGTGTGATCGGAACGCGCCGTCGCTGTCTTTCCGCCGCCGCGTCAACGTCTTCCTTTCCTGACACATGTCGACCGACCCGTCCCCCGAGCATGCCGAGCCCCCCCTTTCCGGAATGACTCCCCCGGAAGAGCAGGAGGCCACGGATGTCGAGCTGGAGACGGAACCAGTCTCCGGCGGGACCGGGGAAGCCGAGATCGAAAGCCTGGACGAGACCGAGACCGAGTCGCCCGAGGTGCTCAGTGCCGAGCCGGTGCTCGTCACCGTCGAGGCCCGGGCGCACGGCTGGCGGGTCGACCACTATCTCTCGCGGCTCTACCCCAACTACAGCCGCGTCCTGTTCCAGCGGGCGATCGACGAGCAGGCGGTGACCGTCAACGGCCTTCCGGTCAAGGCGGCCCGCCGGCTCCGCGTGAACGACCGGCTCTCGATCCGACTCCCCGCGGAGCCGGACAACACGCTCCTGCCCGAGAACATCCCGATCGAAGTCCTGTTCGAGGACTCGTCGCTCGCGGTCATCAACAAGCCGGCCGACATGGTGACGCATCCCGGCAAGGGGAATTTCCGGGGGACGCTCGCGGCGGCGGTCCAGTACCACTTCGACCAGCTCAGCTCGGTCGCCGGGGAGCTGCGTCCCGGGATCGTCCACCGGCTCGACCGGGACACGACCGGCGTGATCATCATCGCCAAGGATAACCAGGTCCATCACCGCCTGACGCGGCAGTTCGAGGCCCGGACCGTCCACAAGGAGTACTGCGCAATCGTCCGGGGGAATATTCCCCGCGACGCCGACTACATCCGGACGCACATCAAGCCGCACCCGAAGGCGCACGAGCGGATGATCGTCTGCGGCCCCGAAGGGAATGCCCGGGAGGCGGTCACCTTCTACGAAGTCCTGGAGCGGTTCCGCGGGTTCACCTATGTCCGCCTGAAGCCCGAGACCGGGAGGACGCACCAGTTGCGGGTCCACATGCAGTCGCTCCGGTGTCCGATCGTGGCGGACAGGATGTACGGCGGGCACGACAAGCTTCTCCTCTCGGAGTTGGTTGCGGACCGCGAGACCCTCGGACAAGATGCCACGCTGATCACCCGCCAGGCGCTTCATGCCCGCGCCATTGAGTTCCGCCACCCGGTGAGCGACCAGCCGCTGCAGTTCGAGGCCCCGATGCCGGACGACATGCAGCAGACGCTCGACGCTCTCCGCCTCCACCGAAAAACCTCGCCACCATGAAACTCGCCAAGGTCCGACTGGCGGATGGAGCCCGCCGGCTCGCCGCGATCGAAGAGCAGACGCTCCGCCTCCTCGACCCCTCCCAGGTCGAGAACATCCAGACCCTCTCCGACATCCTTCACTCTCCGGACCCCGCCGGGCTCGCGCGGTTCCTGATCGATCCCCGCTCCGGCTCGATCAAGTGCGACGAGGTGACGTTCCTCGCCCCGATCGACCGCCAGGAGGTCTGGGCGGCAGGGGTGACCTACAAGCGGAGCCAGGTCGCCCGGATGGAGGAGTCGAAGGCGGGGGCGTCGCACTACGACAAGGTTTACACCGCCGACCGCCCCGAGATCTTCTTCAAGGGGACGCCGCACCGAGTCAGCGGCCCCGGCGAGCCGGTCCGGGTCCGGCAGGACAGCCGCTGGTCGGTCCCGGAACCCGAGTTCACGCTCGTCATCAACCCGGCGGGCAAGATCGTCGGTTACACGATCGGCAACGACATGTCGGCCCGCGACATCGAGGGGGAGAACCCTCTCTACCTGCCGCAGGCGAAGGTCTACAGCCAGTGTTGCGGTCTCGGACCGGCGATTCTGCTGGCGGCCGAGCCGCTCGATCTCGCCGCGACGGAAGTCAAACTGGTCATCCATCGTGGCGGCGCGGCGGCGTTTGAGGGATCGACCACGCTGGCCCAGCTCCACCGGAAGCTCCCCGAGCTGGCGGACTGGCTCTATCGGGAGAACGAGTTCCCCTACGGAGCGTTCCTGCTGACGGGGACAGGCATCGTCCCCCCCGACAACTTCTCACTTGAGGAGGGGGACTCCGTGACGATCTCGATCACCGGGGTCGGCACGCTGACCAACCCGGTCGTCAAAGGCCCGCGGAACGCCGTCTGACAGGAGATTGCCGACCCGTGCCGGCGTCTGGCTCGAAATGCAGATCGGCTTCAGGCCCCGGCGGACGGCCTCGCCGCGACCTGGGACGTCTTCGGGTATTCCCCATTTCGCGGGCTGCGGCTCCGCGCCCCGTTGTCGCCCGTCCCGAGGCCCGAAAAGCTGGACCGGTCGCACTGATCCGGGTCGAGCCTTGGGCGCCGTCGTCACACGGGCTGCTCCCGATCTTGCGTCCCCCCGGCCGAGGCAGGACCAGGGAATGGTCTCCTCGGCCAGGGTGTTTGCCGAACCGACCCCCGTTTTCTGGCAGAGTCGAATCGGGCGGGACGCCGCAAACCCGGGCTGAACCGCGGACTGGCCTGCCTCCGGCGTGATGCCTTTTCGCAACACCTCCTCCGGGCCCGTCCGCCCCGCTCCTCTGGCGATATCGCTACCGGCTTTGCCATCCCTACGTCGCACCATTCTCCCATTCGGACTCTTCCGAATCCTCGACATCGTCCCACTCGCCTCCCGCCCGGCGGTCGGGACTGAGCTAGGCTTGAGCGTCGTCAGACCCGTTGTCGACCGGCACGAGTCATTGCGCCCGCTGATTCGGCCAGTTCGCACCGCGGTTCGAAGACCCTCCTTCCGCCTCACCCCCTTCGATCAGACGCCTCCCCTATGCATTGGCGGACCAAAGCCCACATCCTTGCCGTCCTCTCCCGCATTCCGGCGGGAAGCGCCCTCTACCATGCCCTCCAGCGCCTCGGCGGGACGAACCGCCTGAGCCCGTGCGAGGGGACCGGGCGGGCCCTCGAACTGGTCGGGCTCATCGACGAAGCGGGTGGCCGCCTCGACGGAGCGGTGGCCCTGGAAGTCGGCACCGGCTGGCGGCCGTTCGTTCCGATGATCTTTCACCTGCTCGGGGCGGAGCGGATTATCTCGCTCGATATCAACCCGTGGCTCAACCGCGGCTATGCCCTCGAAACGGCACGAGTCCTCGAAGGGCAACTCCCCCGGATCGCGTCAGCCGCCCGCGTCGACCTGAAGCGGCTCCAGGACCGTTACCGCGCAGCCATGGCCGAACAAGGCTCGCTGCCGAAAATTCTCGCCGCCTGGGGAATCGACTACCGCTATCCCGCCGACGCCCGTTCGACCGACCTCCCGGACCGATCGGTCGATGTCGTGGTCAGCTCGAATGTGCTCGAACACATTCCGCTCGAGATCCAGCGGGACATCCATCTCGAATCGCTCCGTGTCCTCGTCCCCGGGGGGCTCATGGCCCACCGGTACAACCCCGGCGACCACTATGCCGAAGGGGGGAAGGGGACCGTCCATACGGCGAACTTCCTGCAGTTCTCCCCGCAGCAGTGGCACTGGTACGGCGGGAGCGGACTCGCCTACCACAACCGGCTCCGCGCCAGTGACTACGACTCGATGTTTACCTCGATCGGCTGCGATGTCCGGGTCCGCCGGACACGCGTCGACGAGCGGGCTCTCGAACAGCTCCGGGCCGGCCGCCCGGCCCTGCACGCCGACTACGCCGGATACAGCCTCGAGGATCTCGCGACCGACTACATGTGGTTCGTCGCCGCCCGCCCCGTCGAGGCCGACAAGCCGGCCCCTGCTCCCGAACAAAATCCGCGCAAGGTCGTGACGACATGAACGCCGAGCTCATCGCCAAGTCGGTCTTCTGGGGGGCACTGGGCCTGCTGACGTACTCGTACGTCCTGTACCCGGTCCTTGTCGGACTCTGGGCCCGGCTCGCGCGCCGCACGCCGGCCAGGGAGATCTGCGCCGTGACAGACTGGCCGACCGTGACGCTCGTGGTCGCCGCCTACAAGGAGGAACGGTTCATCCAGGAACGGCTCGAGAACGCCGCCCGGACGGACTACCCCGAAGGGAAGTTCGATGTCGTCATCGGCTGCGACGGACAGGAGGACCGGACCGGCCAGATCGTCGCCGCGTTCGACGATCGACGGGTCCGCCTGCTTCAGTTCCCGCAGCGCCGCGGCAAGGCCTCTGTCCTCAACGACGCCGTCCCGACCGCGGCCGGCGAGATCGTCCTGTTCTCGGACGCGAATACCTTCCTCGACGCCGATGCCACGAAGCGGATCGTCCGCCACTTTGAGGACCCGACGGTCGGCGGGGTGGTCGGAAAGCTGATCCTGACCGACGGAGCGACCGGCAAGAACGTCGACGGCCTCTACTGGCGGTACGAGAACTTCGTGAAGACGTGCGAAGGGAAGATCGGGGCGCTGCTCGGCGCGAATGGCGCGATCTACGCCATCCGAAAATCGCTCTGGCGGCCGATTCCCGCGAACACCATCGTCGACGACTTCCTGATCGGGATGCGGATTCACGAGAGCGGACACAAGCTCGTCTATGACGCGACCGCCATCGCGAATGAAGAGACCGCCCCGTCGATTGCCGACGAGTTCCATCGCCGGGCCCGGATCGGCGCGGGGGGATTCCAGAGCCTCGCCTGGCTCGCGGGACTCCTCGCCCCCTGGCATGGCCGCGTCGCCTGGGCGTTCTGGTCGCACAAGGTCCTGCGGTGGCTCGGCCCCGTCTGGATGCTCGCGATGCTGATCGCCAATATCGCCCTCCTGACGACAGGAGAGCCACTTTATCGCGGCCTTCTGGCGCTGCAGGGGGGGCTCTATCTGGCGGCCTTCCTCGGGAGCCGCCTGACGTTCCCCGGAGCGATCGGCAAGCTGCTCAAGGTGGCGGCCCTGTTCGTCAACATGAACGCCGCCCTGTTCGTCGGCCTCGGACGCTGGCTCCGACAGTCGCAAGGGGGAGTCTGGAAACGAACCGAGCGCTCCGCAGCCGGCGCTTGAGGCCCGAAACGCCAGCCGTTCCTGAACGCGCCTCCGCGGGTGAAGACTTCCGCTGACCGACTACTTCTTCGCCGGAGCTTCGTACCGCGAACAGAACTGCCAGATCGCCTCGGAGGCGTTCCAGTCTCGACAGGTCTTCCCGAGCATCACCTCCGGCTGGAGAGCACCGCCCGGCCAGGTGTGCCCGCCCCCCTCGATCTCGTACAGGACCACTTCGGCCCCATCCTTCGGCGCCGCGGGATGCCGTGTCGTCCTGACGGTCGTGCCGTCGCGGGTCTTGTCTGGCAGCGACGTCGTCTCGACCGGCCGGCAGCGGTTCGACTTCGCCCACCACGCTTCGAGCTCGCGGGCTCCGATGAACTTCCCGACCGGCCCGAACTTCTCGGATCCGGCGAATTCGACCACCTGGTCGAGGGTGCCATGCACGATCAGCGTCGGCACAGCCCGCGATGGCCTGGCCTCCTCGAGCATCAGGTTCGGGATCGTTCCTGCCACCGGAGCGATCGCGGCGAACCGGTCCGCGTACTGCCAAGCCATCCGGTTCGTCATGAACCCGCCGTTAGAGATCCCAGTCAGATAGACCCGCCGGGGATCGACAAGCTTCTCGCCCACGAGGTCGTCGATCAGGTGCAGCAGGAAGCCCGGATCGTCGACATACTCGAGCCGCGCCATCTCCTTCTGTCGGCCAGTCCCCTCCCAGAACCGCCACATCCTGCCAAGACCATCAGGGTAGGCGACGATGAACTGGTGGCGATCGGCGACAGCGTTGAACCCCGTCAGGACACGGGTCATCTCGCCATCGGCGAGGAATCCGTGCAGAACGATCATCAGTGGCCGGGGTTTGTCGTCGTCGCTCCCCTTTGGACGGGAAGGGACATGGACGATGGCGGTCCGCTCCTTCCCGGCGTGAGTCAGCTTTCGCTGTCCGGCAGTGCCCGCCACCGGACGCACGGTGCGACCGGCCGTCCCGTCGCGTGTGCGGTCCTGCAGCGAAGGTTTCCGAGGCGCGGTCGGACGATCCTCACCCCTTGCCAGGGCCGCGAGGCACGCGAGAGTCAGCGCCGACAGGACCGATCGGATGAGAGTCACAGACGGCATGTCCACCGAACCTTTCCGAGTGTTCCCTGCGGAGACCTCTTAGGAAAGTCTCATACCTTGGCGAGCCACAGGTCAAGGTGAGTCGCTCGAGTGACATGCGCCAACCGCGGTTCTCGTACCCGCCTGGCCTCAGCACGGGCGGCCGTTCCCACCGAGCTGGCACGTGGCCCCTTCCGTCCCGGTCGGGACCTCGGCGTCCGCTTGCCGGAACGCCTCCAGGAAATCCGACGGCTCGACCGCTCCCGGAACGGCGACGCGGTCGTTGATCAGGAAGTACGGAACCGCCTGGATTCCGGCGTCCCGGGCCACCTGTTCGTCCGCCCGGATCTCGGCGGTCCCTTCATCACTCGACAGGAAGGCCTCGGCACGGCTCCGGTCCAGCCCGGCCGACGAGACGATGTCGAGCAACGACACGCGGTCGGAGAGATCCCGGGCCTCTGTGAAGTAGGCCCGGAACAGAGCTTCGACGACGGCGTCCTGGATCCTCTCGCGGCCTGCCAGCCAGATCAGGCGATGGGCATCGAACGTGTTGGGCGTTCGCTCCATCCGATCGAAGTCGAACACGAGCCCCTCCCCCTGACCGGTCGCCGCGACCCGGGCATCGAGCTGCTGCGAGCGTTCCCAGCTGCCGAACTTCGCGATGCGGTAGTCCCGGCGAGGGATTCCCTCTCCCGGCACCCCCGGGTTGAGCTGAAACGGATGCCAGCGAACCTGCACCTCACGCCCCGGGAGTGCGGCGAGCGCCCGCTCGAGCCTTCGTTTCCCGATGTAGCACCACGGGCAGATGACATCGGAGATCACTTCAATCCTGAGGCTCATCGCTTGTCTCTCCGATCGGGAACGGTGCTTCAGAAATGCTCTTTTCTTTGCCACAGAGGTCACAGAGAACACAGAGGAAATCGGGCGATCGATGGAACTCATAAGAACGAGGTCATTCACAGTCCTCTGTGTTCTCTGTGACCTCTGTGGCTATGTCTTCCATGCGACGAATCAGCGCGCCCCCATCCGGATCCGCGCCAGCTTCGCGAACTTCGAGCTCCCGCCGCGCGGGGGAACGAGTCGCAGGACCAGCGGCATCCACGAAGGCTTCTCGACTTTTGCGTCTGTCAGCTCCGTGACGACCGGCAGATTGGGGCGTTTCGTGTTCGCGTACGCCTCCTCGGTCGAGGGATTGAGGTAGATCCGCTTCTTGAGGACGAAGTCGGCAATGATATCCGCCATCTCCTGGGTCATCCGGGTCCAGGTCACGACCTTGGTCTCTTCCCGCAAGACGAGTCCGAACTCGCCCGCTGTATCGATGTACTTCGCGAAATCGTTCAGCAGCCGGTCGAAGGTGACGCTGTCGTAGAACCGGACATGCTCGACAACCGCGGGGGCGATCTGGCCATGCTCGGCCAGTTCC
>JAEYWB010000108.1 GCA_023429275.1 Planctomycetota bacterium | reverse complement strand
GGACCGAACGATCTGCGTATCGTTCCAAAGTTCCTTCCTGCCTCGACCTTCCCACCGCCTGCACTCCCCTATGGTCGGTTCCTCCCCCCGGTCCTGCCGCAGTGTCGTCGCCTGCGTTCTGTGGGTCTCAGGAGCGTTGTTGGCCTGCACCGGATCGGGCCTCGCTGCCCCCTCGGGTGAACAGATCTACAAGCAGCAGTGCGCCTCGTGTCATGGCGACAAGGGGGAAGGGGTCAAGGACCGTTACGCCAACCCGCTGATCGGCGACCGGTCGCTGGCCGAGCTGACCGAGTACATCGAGACGTCGATGCCGGAGGAAGACCCGGGGACGTGCGTCGGTGAGGATGCCAGGGCGGTCGCGCAGTTCATCTACGACACGTACTACTCGCCGATCGCCCAGGCGCGGAACCGTCCGGCGCGAATCGATCTCTCCCGGCTCACCGTCCGGCAGCACCGGATGGCGGTGGCCGACCTGATTGGAAGCTTCCGCTGGAACGCCAAGCCCGACGAGCGTGAGGGGCTCGCGGCCGAATACTACAAGGGCCGCCGGTTCAACAAGGAAAGCCGCGTCCTCGAGCGGATCGACCCGCAGATCAACTTCGACTTCGCCGACAAGGCCCCGGTCGAGGAGAAGATCGAGCCGCACGAGTTCTCGATCAAGTGGGCCGGATCGATCGTTCCTCCCGAGACCGGGACGTACGAGTTCGTCGCCCACACCGAGCACGCGGTCCGGCTCTGGGTCAACGACACGAAGACTCCGCTGATCGATGCCTGGGTCAAGTCCGGAAACGACGTCGAGTACCGCGCGACGATGTTCCTGCTCGGGGGGCGGTCCTACCCGCTTCGCCTGGAGTTCTCGAAGGCCAAGCAGGGGGTGAACGACTCCGACAAGGAAAAGGACAAGAAGCCGAAGTCGCTGCCCGCCTCGATCAAGCTGCTCTGGAAGCGGCCGGGGATGCAGGTCGAGCCGGTCGCCGCGCGGTTCCTGAAGCCGGTCAACGGTCCGGAGATGTTCATTCTCTCGGCCCCGTTTCCGCCTGACGACCGGAGCGTCGGATATGAGCGGGCGGCGTCCGTCTCGCGGGAGTGGGACCAGGCGACGACCGAAGCGGCGATCGAGGTGGCGAACTATGTCGTCGACCACATCTCGGAGTTCACCGCGACGAAGAAGGATTCCGGAGACCGCGACGCGAAGTGCCGCGAGTTCTGCAGCAAGTTCGCCGAGCGGGCGTTCCGGCGGCCTCTGACCGAAGAGGAGCGGAAGCTCTACATCGACCAGATCTACGGAGAGGCGGGGAACCCCGAACTGGGTGTCCGCCGAAGCGTTCTCCTCAGCATGAAGTCTCCGCGGTTCCTGTTTCGCGAGGTCGAGCTGAAGAACGACCAGTGGGATTCCGCGGCCCGGCTCTCGTTCGCCCTGTGGGACTCGATTCCCGACAAAGAACTGCGTGACGCCGCTGCCCTGGGGAAGCTCTCGACGCGGGAGCAGATCGAGAAGCAGGCGGCGCGGATGACGAACGACCCCCGCGCGACGGCCAAGCTCAACGAGTTCTTCCTTCGCTGGCTGAAGGTCGAGCAGCATCCGGACCTGACGAAGGATGCGGCGAAGTACGAAGGCTTCGACGCCGCGATGGCCTGCGACCTGCGGTCCTCCCTCGAGATGTCGCTGGCCGAGTTTCTCCGCAGCGACTCGACCGACCTGCGACAGCTTCTGCAAATGAAGGAGGTCTACCTCAACGGCCGCCTGGCGAAGTTCTACGGCGTCGACCGCCCCGCCGATGCCCCGTATGAAAAGGTGGTGCTCTCGGCCGACGACAGTGCCGGCCTCCTGACCCATCCCTATCTCATGGCGTCGTTCGCCTACACCGCCACGAGTTCGCCCATTCACCGGGGAGTGTTCATCGCCCGCAGCGTCCTGGGGCGGTCGCTTCGTCCGCCCCCGGAAGCGGTCGCGCCGCTCGCTCCGGACCTCCATGCCGGGCTGACGACGCGGGAGCGGGTCATCCTCCAGACGAGCCCGCAGGCGTGTCAGACCTGTCATAACATGATCAACCCGCTCGGGTTTTCGTTCGAACACTTCGATGCGGTGGGGCGTTATCGCACCGAAGAGAACGGAAAGCCGATCGATGCCAAGGGGACCTACCGGGCCCGGTCGGGAGACGCCATCCCTCTCGAAGGGGCGTCTGGAATGGCGAAGTTCCTGGCGGAGAGCGACGAAGTCCACACGGCTTTCGTCGACCAGCTCTTCCAGTATGCGATCAAGCAGCCGATTCGGGCGTATGGCACCGAGAGCCGAGCCGACCTGAAGAAGCGATTCGTCAAAAACGACCTGAACGTCCGGAAGCTCCTGACGGACGTGGCGGTCGTTTCGGCGATGACGAAGATGAACTAAGATACATCAGTAGTAGCAGAGATGTTGGCAGTCAGCCGATGCTGAATGCTGATAGCCGACAGCTCAAATTGGGGAAAGTGGACAACATGCGACAGACCCGCCGGGAATTCATTCGCGATCTCGGACTGAGCGCGGCGAGCCTGCCGTTCCTGCTCAACCTGCCCAGCCTCGGATTTGCGAATCAGGGTCAGCGCAAGCAGCGGCTGGTCGTGATGTTCAGCCCCAACGGCATTGTCCCGAAGACCTTCTGGCCGGACGAAGAGGGGGAGGCATTCTCGTTCAAGGAGAGTCTCACCCCGCTCGAGCCGTTCAAGAGCAAGACGCTCGTCCTCAAGGGGGTCTGCGACAAGGTCCGCGGCGACGGCGACAACCACATGCGGGGGATCGGCTGCCTCCTGACCGGCACTGAGCGCTTCCCGGGAAACAACCAGGGGGGCTCGGATACCCCGGCCGGCTGGGCGAGCGGAATCTCGATCGACCAGGAGATCAAGAACTTCCTTCAGGCGAACCCGGCGACGAGGACGCGGTTCGGGTCGCTTGAGTTCGGCGTGATGGTCCCCGAGCGGGCCGACACCTGGACCCGGATGAGCTACGCCGGCGCGAACAAGCCGATCGCCCCGATCGACGATCCCTACCAGATGTTCAACAAGCTCTACGGCCGCATGAAGGACCAGGAGAGCCTGCGGAGCGTCCTCGACGAGCTCCAGGCGGACCTCGGCAAGCTCCGCCCGCGGCTGAGCGCGGAGGACCGGCATCTCCTCGAGGAGCAGACGGCGTTTGTCCGCCAGTTCGAGCAGGAACTGCAGGCGACTCCGGATCTCGTCGGCCACGCGGTCCCACAGCTCGAGCCGGGGATCGAAGAGCAGAATGAGAACATGCCGAAGCTGACGAAGATGCAGATCGACCTGATGGTCAACAGCTTCGCGGCGGACTTCGCGCGGGTGGCCACCTTCCAGATCACGAACTCGGTCGGCGGCGCCCGCATGAAGTGGATCGGCGTGGAAGAAGGGCACCACGAGCTCTCCCACGAGCCGGACAGCAACGATGCCGCTCAGGAGAAGCTGACGAAGATCAACAAGTGGTACTGCGAGCAGCTCGCCTACCTGTG
>JAEYWB010000067.1 GCA_023429275.1 Planctomycetota bacterium | reverse complement strand
CTCGTAGGTCGAGTAGTAATAGGGGGTGTAGGCCTCGAACTCCGCCGCGCAGGTATCGACCTGCTTGAACGTCGCGACGACGCCGAGCTCCTTGCGATAGCGGCGGACTTCCATCTCCGAGGTCCGGAGCCACCAGCCGATCTGCTTGTCCGAGAAGCCGTGCTGCTTGATTCGCTGGAGCTGGTCTTTGGTGAGATTCTCGAGCCGGCCGGCCTGCTGGATCTCCCCTTCGATCTGGACGAGGTCTCGCAGAGCCCGAAGGAACCAAGGGTCGATGTTGGTCGCCTCGAAGATCTCGTCAACCGTCATCCCCGCCTTGAGGGCGTAGCGGATGTAGACGACGCGCTCGGCGTTCGGCGTCACCAGCTTGTTGCGGATCTCCGCAAGGCTCGGCTGCTCGTCCGTCCCCCACAGATCCTTGGCTCCGCCTCCGAGGCCGAACTGGCCAATCTCGAGACCACGGAGCGCCTTCTGGAACGACTCCTTGAATGTCCGGCCGATCGCCATCGTCTCCCCGACCGACTTCATCTGAACGGTCAGGGTCGGATCGGCGTCGGGGAACTTCTCGAAGGTCCAGCGGGGGATCTTCGTCACGACGTAGTCGATAGTCGGCTCGAAGCAGGCGAGCGTCTCGCGGGTGATGTCGTTGGGAATCTCGTCGAGCGTATACCCGACCGCGAGCTTGGCGGCGATCTTGGCGATCGGGAAGCCGGTGGCCTTCGAGGCCAGGGCGCTCGAGCGGCTGACGCGGGGGTTCATCTCGATGACCGTCATCCGGCCGGTCTTCGGATCGATCGCAAACTGGACGTTCGACCCGCCGGTTTCGACGCCGATCTCCCGCATGACGGCGATCGTGGCGTCCCGCATCCGCTGGTACTCCTTGTCGGAGAGCGTCTGTGCCGGGGCGACGGTGATGGAGTCCCCCGTGTGGACCCCCATGGGATCGAAGTTCTCGATCGAGCAGATGATGACGACGTTGTCCGCCTTGTCGCGCATCACCTCCATCTCGTACTCCTTCCAGCCGAGGACCGATTCCTCGAGGAGCACTTCGTTGACGGGAGAAAGATTGAGGCCGTTGCGGACCTTTTCTTCGAACTCTTCCTTGTTGTAGGCAATTCCGCCCCCGGTCCCGCCGAGGGTGTAACTCGCGCGGATGATGATCGGCAGGCCGATCTCGCGGAGGGCGTCGCGGGCTTCCTCGATCGTATGGACGGTCCGGGACTTGGGAACGTCGAGGCCGATTTTGATCATCGCCTGCTTGAAGGACTCGCGGCCTTCCGCCTTGGCGATGACGTCCGCCTTGGCCCCGATCATCTCAACCCCGAGCTGGTCGAGGATCCCGCGGCGATAGAGATCCATCGCCGTGTTGAGGCCGGTCTGGCCGCCGAGGGTCGGCAGGAGAGCGTCGGGCCGCTCCTTCTTGATGATCTCGGCAACGTACTGCCAGGTGATCGGCTCGATGTAGGTCGCATCCGCCGTCCCCGGGTCGGTCATGATCGTCGCCGGGTTCGAATTGACCAGGACGACTTCGTACCCCTCGTCGCGAAGCGCCTTGCAGGCTTGCGTTCCGGAATAGTCGAACTCGCACGCCTGGCCGATGACGATGGGACCGGACCCGATGATCAGAATCTTCTTGATGTCGTTGCGTCGGGGCACTTTGCGAGTTTTCGTGGGAGGCTGGAGGGCGCGCGGTTGCCGGAAGACACGGTGTCATCCGGAGTTCCGGCGGACGTTCAGGCTCCGCGCAGACTGTCGTCCCGGGGCGTGCGGAGGGGGAGTCCGCGTGGGGATTCGCAGCGCGCGAAATTTCGGAAACTGTAGGCGTCGAGTCCCGGAATGCAAGTGTTGACGCCGGCGCCGGAAGGCCTCACAACTCAAGACCTTGCGAATTGAAAGCTCTCCGCCGCAGGGCGATGAAACTTTCGTTATGTGCAGGCGGGACCGAAACCTTTTCCTGCCGTGCGGGCGTTACTACACTGGCCGGTTTTCCCTCTCGCGTTTCGGGATCGGGCAACTGACCTGGAGGGCGCGTCTCGAAAAGGCTGTGATGGCACGGCAGTTTGTCAATACCCTGACCGACGGGGCCCAGGTCGACGAGGTCTACCTTCTGGCCGACCGCCAGCTCCGCGCGAACCGCAACGCTGACCTCTACCTTCTCGCGCAGCTCCGGGACAGGACCGGACAGATCAGCGGATTCTTCTGGAACATCTCCGAGAGCCAGGTCGCCCACCTGCAGCCGGGACAGTACGTCCACGTGCGGGGGAAGACGCAGCTCTACCAGGGGAACATGCAGGTCATCCTGACGCGGATCGAGGGGGTCGACGAAACGGGCCTGCAGCAGTCCGACTTCATCCAGACCACCAGCCACGACACCGAGCGGCTGCTCGGCCGTCTGCGAGAGATCCTGCTCGGGATCGATCACGCCGATCTCCGCGGGCTTGTCACCTGCTTTCTTGACGATCCGAACATCACCGAGCCCCTTTCGCAGGCTCCGGCCGGTATCCGCCTGCATCACGCCTATCACGGCGGCCTCCTCGAACACATCGTCAACCTCCTGGAGACGATCGTCCGGATCGCCGACCTCTACCCCAAGGTCGATTCCCGGTTGCTTCTGGTCGGCGCGTTCCTTCACGATATCGGAAAGATTCGCGAACTGACGTGGGATCCGACGTTCGGGTACAGCGACGAGGGGCAGTTGATCGGGCACCTGGCGATCGGGATCGAGATGTTCGACGAGAAGGCCAGTGAGTTCGCCGCGCGGTACGGCCGCGACTTTCCGGAAGAGCTCAGCCTGCGGATCAAGCACATGATCCTCAGCCATCACGGCACCTACGAACACGGGAGCGCCCGCCTCCCGATGACCCCCGAGGCGATCGCGCTGCATCACCTCGATAACCTCGACGCCAAGGTCAACGAGTTCGCGACGCTCATCCAGGCCGACCCGAACTCGCAATCGACCTGGACCCCGTTCCACGCGAACATCCAGCGCCGGATCTTCAAAGGCGCCGGTTCTTCGTAGCGGGCCGCGTCTCATTCCTCGCCCCGGGGCCTTCGTCCTGCTGTTTCATTGTTTCCTCGTTGGTTGTTTTCGTGCTCCCTTTCGATTGTCCGTTTCAGTCCGCCACTGCCTGAGCGTTTGACATGCGACACTTGACCACCCTCGCCACCTTGAGCTCCGCCGATGTCCGCGAGATCCTCCGGCTCTCGACCGAGCTCAAGGAGCGCTGGGCGAAAGGCGAACGCCCCGACCTCTTCAAAGGGCACGTTCTGACGCAGATTTTCGAGAAGCCCTCGCTCCGGACGCGCCTCAGCTTCGAGGCGGCGATGCAGCATCTCGGCGGAAGCAGCATTTTCCTCGGCCGCAAGGAGGCGGGGCTCGAAGGCCGCGAATCGCAGGTCGATATCGCCAAGGTCATCGGCGGGTACTCCGACGTCATCGTCCTCCGGACGTTCTCGCAGCAGCTCATCGACGATTTCGCACGCTACTCCGGCAAGCCGGTCGTCAACGGCCTCTCGGCCGACTCTCACCCCTGCCAGGCGCTGACCGACGCCTTTACGATCGGCGAGGCTTTCGGCCGGATCGAAGGGGTGAAACTGGCCTATCTCGGTGACGGCAACAACGTTGCGGTATCGCTGGCCGAAGTCTGCGGACACCTCGGGATGTCGTTCTCCGTGGGCGCGCCGGCGGGATACCAGCTCAAGCCGGAGTTTGTCGGGAACCTCAAGAAGACGTTTCCGAAGCTGCGGATCGAGCAGTATATCGACCCCCTCGCCGCCGTGCGGGGCGCGGACGTGGTCTACACCGACGTCTGGGCCTCCATGGGACAGGAAGGGGAAAAGGAGTCCCGAAACAGGATCTTCGCGGACTACCAGGTCAATACCCGCATCATGAAGGCGGCCGACCCCAAGGCCAGGTTCATGCACTGCCTCCCCGCCCGCCGGGGGCTCGAGGTCACCGACGAAGTCATCGACAGCCCGGCGAGCCTCGCGTTCCCCCAGGCGGAGAACAGGATGCACGTCGCGAAGGGGGTGTTTGCCTGGTGCCTGAAGGCTCGCGTCTAAAGGAGGGGGCAGGAGCCCCCCGCCCCGCCAGCGCACCACCTTGCATCGCGAAAACTCGTCTGATACCGTCGCCCGCTCGCCTGTCGGCGACCTGATTTTGCGTGTCGGAAGCGGCGGGCTCAGCTCCCGGCCACCGATCTTTTTGCTGGAGAAACCATGTACGACGTCACCCTGCTCCCCGGAGACGGGATCGGCCCCGAGATCGCGGAAGCCACCAAGCGCTGTGTCGAGGCAACGGGCGTCAAGATCCGCTGGGACGTGCAGGAGTGCGGGATCGAGGTCATCGAGGCCAAGGGGAAAGTTCCCGACAGCGTCCTCGAGTCGATCCGCAAGAACAAGGTCGCCCTCAAGGCCCCGATCACGACCCCGATCGGCAAGGGCTTCCGCAGCGTCAACGTCTTCCTGCGCCAGGAACTGAACCTGTACGCGTGCGTCCGCCCCTGCAAGATCTACAAGGGGGTCCGTACGAGCTTCTCCGGCAACGCCGTCGACCTCGTCCTCGTCCGTGAGAACACGGAAGACCTCTATGCGGGCGTCGAGTTCCAGGCCGGGGACGCCAAGACGATCGACCTGCTGAAGAAGATCAACGAGATCGCCACCGGCAAGAAGATCAAGACGAGCGAGAAGACGACCGGCATCAGCATCAAGCCGATCTCGGTCGAAGGGACCCGGAAGATCGCGGACTTCGCCTTCAATTACGCCGTCAAGAACAACCGCAAGTCGGTGACGAGCGTCTGCAAGGCGAACATCATGAAGTTCACCGACGGCCTGTGGTACGACGAGACCCGTGCGGTCGCCGTCGCCTACGGGGCGAAGTTCGAGCAGGAAGACCTGGCCCTCGGCGTGCAGCCCGATCCCGAGCTCGTCGGCAAAGTCGCCGACACCAAGGGGAAGCTCCCCTACATGGAGCGGCTGATCGACAACATGTGCATGCAGCTCGTGCAGAAGCCCGAGCAGTACGACGTGATCCTCACCGAGAACCTGTACGGCGACATCCTGAGCGACCTGTGCGCCGGCCTCGTCGGCGGCCTCGGAGTCGCCCCGGGCGCCAACTACGGCGACGACGCGGCGATCTTCGAAGCGACCCACGGTTCGGCTCCGAAGTACAAGAACCAGAACAAGGTCAACCCGACCGCGCTGATTCTGTCGGCCAAGCTGATGCTCGAGCACCTCGGCGAAGCCAAGGCGGCCGAGAAGCTCGACCGTGCGGTCGCGGACGTCATCGCCGAAGGCAAGGACGTCACCTACGACATGAAGGCGAGCCGCACCGACCCGACCGCCGTCGGCACCCGCGAAATGGCCGATGCGATCTGCAAGAAGATTCAGCAGAGCTGAGCTGTCAGCTTTCAGCGGTCAGCAGTCAGCCAGAGATGAAGATCTCTGGCTGATTTTGCTTACGCCCCTTGTCCATTGCGTACACTTTCCTCTGAGAGCTGACGGCTGATCGCTGACGGCTTCCCAGAGTTCCCTCAAGTTCGAAGCCATGCTCATCCAGATGCTCAAGGCGAAGCTTCACATGGCCGCGGTGACGCGGACGGAGCTGACCTACCACGGCAGCATCACCGTCTCTCAGGACCTTCTGGACGCCGTGGGGCTCCTCCCCTACGAGCACGTCCTCGTGGCGAACGTCAATACGGGGCAGCGGGGCGAGACCTACACCATCCCCGGCCAGGCGGGAAGCGGCGACATTCAGCTCAACGGGGCAATGGCGCGGCTCGCGCAGCCCGGCGACAGGGTCATCATTCTCGCCTTTGCGCAGATGACGCCCGAAGAGGCCCGGACCCACAAGCCCAAGGTCGCTATCCTCGACGGACGAAACAAGATCACGGATCAGTGGGAGGGATAGATTTCTCTCTCGGTGACGGAGATCTGATCGCGCTCATGCGGTCGTGACGCTCGACATCCTTTGTCTTCGCGCCCCCGTGGACGATTCGGCCCGATCTCGATTGATCGTGCTCCCCGAGTCATCAGAATGATGGATCCCCGCCGAGGCCCCGCTCTCGGCTGAAAGGATTCCCGAGCGTGGTTGACGTTCGCGCGTTTCGCAACGCAGACATCCCGTCGCTGATCCGGCTCTGGAAAGAGGCTGGCCTGGGACGGGGTGCGGCCGCCCCCGAACCGATCGACGTCTTCGAGAACGCGACCGTCAACCGGTCCTACTTCGACCCGCGAGGCTGCCTGATCGCCAGCCGGCAGGGAGAAGTCATCGGGTTCGCCCTCGCGGGGTTCGCGATCCGGCCGGACCGGTCGAGCCTCGACCCGAAGCGCGGCGTCGTCTGCTTTGTTCTGGTCACTCCCTCGCACCGCCGCCGCGGCATCGGCCGGCTCCTGGTCAGACAGTCCGAGCAATACCTGCTCGCCCGCGGAGTGGAAACGATCGATGCCGGCCCGCATCGCGGCGCGGACCCGTTCGGTTTCGGCCTCTATGGCGGCTGCCGGCCGTCAGGGTTTCTCCGGTCGGATCCTGGCGCTGACCCGTTCATCCAGGCGCTCGGCTACAACCCGATCGCCACATATGAGATCAAGCAGCGCGATCTCTCGGTCGCACGGGACCCGACTTCGGCCCGGCTGATGACCATTCGACGAGAGACGGAACTCGTCGCCGACGAGCGGCCCGACAACCCGACCTGGTGGTGGTACGAACAATACGGCCGCTCGGAGGCGTTCCGGTTTCACCTCCGGCTCCGTCGCAACGGCGCCCCGATCGCCAGCGTCAACGTCGTCCGTCTCGATCAGTACGGCCCCATCTGGGGGGCTCCGGCCGTCGGCCTCGTCGACCTCGACGTCCCGGAGCAGTTCCGCGGCAAAGGATACGGCCAGACTCTGTTGATCGAGGCCTGCCGCCAGCTCCGGCAGCAGTACGTCACCCGCGTCGAGATCAGCCTGCCGTCCAACAGCCCGACCGGCCTGCGGGCCGCAACCAACGCCGGCTTCATCTTCGTGGACGAAGGAGTCGCCTACCGACTGGGCCAGCCGCGCTGACCGGAAGTGGCCGAGACCTGTCAGACAACGCAATGAGAAAACCACCAGGACACGAAGACACCAAGAAGAGAAGCTCAGAAAGCCCGGCAAGGAAACCATCTCTCTAAGAACAGATTCCCCGGCTCTGTGTTTCCTTCGTGTCTTTGTGCCTTGGTGGTTATTTCTCTTCCCTCCTGCCGAAACCGGACTCGAACGTCTCACGACCCTTCGTTCGACGGGTTCTTCCGCCGCGGCGGATCGAGATAGCGGTAGCCCGTGTTCGGGTTCTTCTCATCGAACGCGTAGGCGTCCCGGTTCCGCAGGAAGTGCTTCACGTAGCTGATCGGGATCGCGAAGCCCAGCCCTTCACCGCCGATCAGCTTCATGTTCGTCACGCCGACCACTTCGCCGCGGGTGTTGAACAGCGGGCCGCCGCTGTTCCCCGGGTTGATCTCGGTCGTCGTCTGGATGTAGAGGATCCCGTCAAAGTTGCGGCTGCGGGTGCTGACGATCCCCTGCGAGACCGAACGCTCCAGACCAAGCGGCGACCCGATCGCAAAGACGCTCTCCCCTTCCTTCGGCACGGAATCCCCCGCGAGGTAGACCGTGCGGAACTTGTAGTCCTTTTCCTTCGTCGGGATCTGCAGGAGGGCCAGGTCGAAGTAGGGATTGAGCGCCAGGATCCTCACGTCTTCAAACCGTTTGCGGACGAGATCGCCCGTCTGCTGGCGGTCGAAGATCGTCACGCTGATCCGGGTCTCCGCCTCGACGACGTGGTAGTTCGTGACGCAGTAGCCCCGGTCGTTGATGATGAAACCGCTCCCGAGACCACTGGGGGTCTCGATGAGCACCACTCCTTCACCATACTCCTCCGCCAGGTCCTTGACCGACTTCGCGGGGAGGCTTCCCATGAGGAAGACGCCATCTTCGTCTCCCGTGACGGTCGTCACCTTGGCCGGCGAAGCCCCGTCCGACTCGTCGATGGAATCCAGCTTTTCGAGCGGGATGCGGATGATGTCGACACCGATGTCGACGTACAGCTCCCGGTCGGTCTTCTTCAGGACCTCTCCCTGCAGCTTGTGCCCCGATTTGAGAAGGACCGTGTCGGCGACGGCAAGCGGTGCCGCCAGACCAAGGCCCAGCAGGACGGCGAAAGAGACCAGAGTCCCGGGAAGACGCATGGGGAACTTTCGTGGTGAGAGACGGCTTCGAAGAAACAGTGAGCGGCGGAACCGGCGGAGACGAACCTACCCCCCGGTCCGGTATTTGGGATGGCACTCGTCCATCGCCTGCTGAATCATGTTGAGAGAGGACCGGAACTTCTCGAAGTCCCCTCCCTCGACCGCCTGGACGGTGCCGGCGGTCCCTTCCGCAAGCTTCTTGTGGTATTGCATGTAGTCATCGTCGTCGAGGTACTCATACCCCTCCGTCGCCATGATGCCGGCGAGGAGGTTGAAGATCATCGTCTCCCGCTCGACCGACGACTTCTCCTCCTTGAACCGCTCCGCCGTGTTGACGTTGAGTTTGAGGTAGTCGAACGTCTTCTGGAACCGCCACATGATGTCCGACAGGGTCGTGACATCGCTGTAGGGGACCTGGTCGCTCGACTCACCGGCGGGGGGCTTGCCGCCGTCCATCATCTCGCAGATCTTCTCGAACGCCTCCTTGCAGGCGTTGTATCGCTCGCTCCCCTTGTCCGTCGCCTTGCTGCTGATCTCCTTGGAGAGGTCGCGGACGAACTTCGCCTTCTCCTTCCAGTTCGGCTTGTCGGCCGTCGGATGCTGCCCGACGGCGGCCGTCACCGCGGCCATGACCGCCGCTTCGGCCGAGACTTCCTTGAAGTTCTTGTTGAAGTCGCCGAGTTTCTGCAGGCCGGTCGTCAGCCGGGTTCGCCCCTGCTTCGACTCTTCAATGAGTGCGTCGATCGTGACGAGCTTGCCCAGGTCGAACTTGCCCGACGCCGCCGGGCTTCCCCCGGAAGGCATCGGCATTGGAGAGGGCATCGGCGCGGCCCCCGTCGGCATGGGGGCCGTTCCGGCCGCGACAGCGGTTCCGCCGGCGAGCGGCGTCTGATCCGACGCCACCACGAGAGGCCGGTCATAGAAAACGTCGTAAGGAATCTTGCCGAGCCAGCGGGTCTCCTTCTTCTGCGGATCGACTGGCTGCGGGGGAGACTGCATCGGCCCTCCCTCTGTCGTCCCGGCGACCGGCGGCGCGGTCGTCGCGGCTACGGAAGGGTCCGGCGGGGCAGCACCAGCGGCCGCGGGGGCCTGCGC
>JAEYWB010000944.1 GCA_023429275.1 Planctomycetota bacterium | reverse complement strand
CGCTTTTCCCGGGGGCGGGCACGTCCCGGGCGTCCGTCTCCTCGACCGATGCCGGTTCCGGCTCTTCGTCGACCGCGGGGGGCCGTTTCTCAACAGTCGGCTCGGCCGACTGGAGGGCCAGCTCGCTCCAGCTCACGAACTCCCCTTCGATCTTCGGGCCGAGTGCCTTTTCGCAGTAGCCGTGGCGGTTCCACTTGCAGCCTTCACAGACCGAGGGCTCCCCCTTGGGTTTGAGCCCTGTCTGAGGGTCCTCGCCGTACCGCTGCCACTCGACCATCGACGCGAGCAGGTCGTAGACCTTGTGACGCTGATCGTAGACCTTCTCCCACGACAGTTCGTGCAGAACCCGCTTCGGATGCAGGTACAGAACGCCGGCACCGCACTGCGTGCTGTGCTGGTGATGATGCATCAGCGCATACGTCACGACCTGAAACTGGTCGTGATTGGGATGCGTGTCCGGCATCAGCTTGTAGTCGAGGATTCGGAGCGAATCGGACCGCCAGTCGAAGAAGATGTAGTCGAGGCGGCCGGTGACATGGACGGGGACGTTCCGGGGGCCGACATGGAACGTCACGTCGAGACGCTTCGACAGATCGGCGAAGAGCTGCTGGACCGTCTCGGCCGGGCTTTTTCCGAGGCTGCGGCCGTAATGGACGATGTCAACGAGCTCCCGCATGTAGCGCTCGACGCACCCGGAAAAGTTCACGATGACGCCCGCGTCCTTCGCGTGGAGCAGCGTCCGGTTGAGCGCCTGCGCGTTGAACAGCCGCATCACCCCCTGAAGCAGTTCTTCCGGGCTCTGGTACGACTCGATCAGGCTGGCGACGTCGGGCTTTCGACGGGCCAGCCAGTTGAAGCGTTCGATGGAGTTATGGAAGAGGCCTCCGGCAGCAGTCGACTCGTCTCCGCCGACCGTCCAGGTGCGGGTGACACGAGGGGTGTCCGTAGGGTGGAGCCGGTTGTACTCGGTGTCGAAGTAGAAGATCCGCGGGCAGGTCGCGGCGCTTCGAATCTGCGAGACCGTGAAGTGAGAGGGCTGAACGAACGGCACGCGGACTCTCCCCTCAGGACTTCAGCAGCAACAGGCCGTTCTGATGGTCCTTCGTCGTGACGAGCTTCTCGGCCTCCAGCTTCCGCGCGACTTCCAGGACCAGCTCGTGCACCGCCTCGAACGGCGCGACAACGTCCTTCGTGTTCGCGAGTGCGGTCTGGGTTACCTCGTTGGTCGTGATCGAGATCATCCACCCGAGGTTGCCGAGGATGATCGTCCGAACCTCCTGTTCGGTCGGCGGGGGAGGCTCCGCGGTCCGGAGATCGACCGTCGGCTCGGTCAGCAGCTCCTGGAGGACGGGATGCTGAACGAGGCGATCCTGCCGATGCAGCGATTCCGCCACTTCGTCCGGCGTGAGTGAGCTGAAGCTTCCCCAGGGGTGCTCGATCATGATGTCCCCGGCCTGGGCAATGACCGACCGGAGCGAGTCGAGCTCGACATACTGCTGGAACGAAAGCTTGATGTGCTGGAACTGCAAGACCCCGAGGGCGAGGAGCTCGTCGTACAGTTCCTTCGACGTCGGGGTCATCGGGAGCGGAGCCCGCTCCTCATCTGTGATGAGGATGCGATGGTCCAGCTTCTTCTGACACTTCAGCAGCCGCCTCAGGGCCGGAACGGAGGACCTTCCGTCGTTCGTCGCGATGAAGGTGACGCCGCTGGTGACCACCCTGCCGGTGCCGGCGTGTTTCTCCTCGACCTCCAGATGGTAGGCCGGGAGCTTCCCATCGATGCGCGTGATGGCCTGAATGGTGTAGTCCGGCCGGCCGATGCACCGGGCAGCAAGCTGCTCGACCACAGTCGCCAGGTTGTCGGCATCGGGAGGAAGGGCGCCCGGGTGATCCAGGCGGCCGGCGATCGCCTCGTTGAGAGCCTCCTTCACCGCTGCGTCAATGACGTCTTCACGGCGTCGAGCGTCCGGAGCGGGGTCGACTGTGCGGCCGGCGCTCGCCCACGACTTGAGCCACCCGTCGGCGCCGAGCTGTTGAAGGCGTTCCCGTTCCATCTCCCAGGCGTCGCTCGCCCATTTCAGGACGGGCCGGGGACGCAGGTCGGGCGCGTTGCCGAACTGGGCCTCGTAGTCCTTCTCGGAAAGCGGGAAGTAGGCGTGGGAATCGAAATAAGAGCGCAGTTCCGGGACATCGCCGAATCGCTCCCGCACGGGCCTCAGCCGGGCCGTGAGGAGATCGCGGATCTGCTTCTGCGGGACGAGCGGCAGCTGGATCGACTTCTCGGCAACCCGGTTCTGCTGGGCCTCGGAGATCACCGACTTCTCGAGGAACATCTGCATCGTCTCGGTGACGCCCGACGTCACGACGATCAGGTGGTGAGACGAATCGAGAAGGGCGTGGAGGAACCGCATCAGTGACTTCGTCTGCGGCTCCGTCAGGTTGTCGGCCTGGTCGAGACAGATCAGGAGGGCTCGGCCGGAGATTCCTGCGACCGCCCCGAGAACGAGCAGGACCTGCTCGATGCGGTGCTCGTCCCTCAGCCGGATCAGCCCTTCTTCGTCGCGGTCGTCCGCCTGGGGCTTCAGCCCGATCTCGGCGGCGGCCTCCTCGCTGATCGAGTTCCCTGACAGCCAGTCAACCACGTGATTCACGAAGACGCGGGTCGGCCCGTTCACCTGCGGCGAGACGTTGATCTTCTCGAAGAATCCGAAGAGGACCGCAATGATCTGCGGGTTGATCAGGTCCTTCCGGGCGACCGAATCCAGCACCGCGTCCCTGAAGATGGCGCGGGCATGCTCCGCTCCAAGCCTGCTGGGGAGCTTCTCCCGCTTGAGGATCGCCTTCACGGCCTGATGGACCAGGTCGTAGAGCATGCACGCCTTGAAGGACTCGCGGTCTTCGACCATCGCGCTCATGACCGAGCGGAGCAGATGTCGCGACATCCCGTCTGGCGATGCCATCACATTGTGCAGGTAGACGTAGAACGCCGCCCTTTCCTGCATTGCCCAGCGGCAGTAGCGGGCGAGCAGGTGACTCTTCCCGGTGCCGGGCGTGCCGGTGAGCAGGACACCGAGGGAACGACGCTGTGTCCGGATTTCGCCGGTCCAGTTCTTCAGCCTCGACAGGTAGACCTCGTGGATCTGTTCGACATCGACGAAGTGGCCGGCCTTTTCGTCTGGGAGGGCCGTCACCCGCTTGGAGTCGAACGGGTTGGAGCCCTGGATGACCTGGAGGAATGCCTCCTTCGTTGCGTTCACTTCGCGCTCCTGTTTCTGTCTGTGGCGTGTCTCGCCCGAGCGCGCTGATTCGGTCGCTGTCGCCATCGGCCCCCGCTCCACTTCTCTTTGCCGTTCCGCCGCATGCTGCTACCGGATTCGGCTGCAGTAAAGATACCGCGAGCCAGCCTCGACGACGGCGGCCTGCCGTTCCTCGTCCGAGAACGTGGTGTTGAGGCTTTCGGACGTCTCCAGCGTGAACAGGCGCTGCACTCGCAGCTGCCGAAGCCCGTCGTCGAAAGCCTCCCGACCATACTGCGGCAAAGCGTTTCGGAGGTCCAGCAGCTTCACGAAATTTCGCCCGCCGGAGGCCCCATCGATCCTCGCGAAGGCGGCCTCGAATTCGCTTGAAAATCCGTCTGAACCGCTTGATGCGGAAGGAGTTTCGGCTGGGGCGGTCACCTGTGGCCGCGGCGCGGTCGTCGCGGACGGGGTCGAGCCGGTCGCCGCTGCTCCACGGGGAGTCCCCTCGCCCGCTCCAAGGATGTCCTCAAGCCGGAAGAGCATCCACTTCTTTCCGATCCTCAGAGCGCCGAGGCCCCGGGGGAGCGAGCCGGTCTCGATCTGCTTCTTCAAAGTGGACTCAAACGATTCGCGGAGGTCGGCAGCGACTCCCTTCACGAGCTTGTCGACGGCAATCGCCTGGTCGTCCGGTTTGACGAGAGCACTGAGGGTGGAGGCGACAAGAGAAGCGGCGACACGCGGGCCGTCTTCCCTCAGGAAGACTCGCCGATCGGCTCCTTTGCCGATCTCCTGGACCTGTCCGCGAAACGCCTCGATCTCCAGCGCGAGCTTGCGGATCGCCGCGGGGGCATCGGGCAGGACGTCCGCCAACAGGCGATCGACTCGAGGCGGATAGGCCGCTTCGTCCGATCGAAGACTGCGAAGGTTTTCGACGAGCTTCCGCGCCGCGGTCTCCCACGGCAGGGGATGCCGAGTGTCGTGCAGCTCGCGCGTCTCCGGCTTTGTCGGCTTCTTGACCGGCAACGCCTTGAGCGAACCGGGGAGCTTGTCCTGCTCGATCCGCTCACTCCACTGCGCGATGAAAGGCGGCTGGTCGGCCTTGGGCAGCTTTGCCGCGATCTTCTTGAGTGTCGTCACCGGCTCGGCCGCGGAAGTCGTTCCGTCGAGAAGCTTTTGAAGGAGCGAATCGCTCGCGAGGATCTTCGCGCGGTCTTCCTGAAGACAGACCACTTCGTCCCCTCCCGGGAAGAGGACCGCAAGCTGGCTTCGACAGGGCTCGGAGGCTCGGGCCTGCTTGACGAGATCGGGAGTTGCTTCGCGAGCCGTCTCCTCGAGAACCTTTGCAAAGGGAGCCGGGTAGGCACTCTCGCCGGCTTCGCGGAGCCGCCGCAGTGTCTCGATGAGTCCCTTCGACAGAGTTTCCCACGGAAGCTGGAATCGGTTGTTCAGGAGCGAGCCGACCTTCCCCGGCTTGGCGCCCGGCAGCGCCCGGATGAAACCGGGAAGCTGGTTCCGGGCGATCCGCTCGTCCAGGCTCTCCATGAACAGGGACTGATCGGGCTTCGGGAGCTTTGCGGCAAGCTCCTTGATCGTCGTGACGGGTTTGCTGTCCGATGTCACCTGGTCGAGAAACCGCTGCAGCAGGGCGTCGCCCTTGAGCAGGTTGACGCGATCTTCCGGAAGACAGACGTAGGCGTCTTCCGCCTGGAAAAGCGTGACGATCTGGCTCTTGGCGGGCTCCACGCCCCGGGCCTGCGCGACGAGGTCGGGCGTCGCGTCCGGAGAAGCCTCCTTGAGAACCTTCGCCCAGGGAGCGGGATAAGAGCCCGGGCCCCCATCGCGGAGCCGCTTCAGCGTCTGAACCAGGGACTTCGACAGTGTCTCCCACGGGAGGTTGAAGCGGGTGTCGAGAAGCGTCCCCGGCTTCTGTTTGCCGGCCGGCTTCCTGACGAAGGCGGGCAGATTGCCTGCGGCGAGGCGAGTGGTCCAGGCGGTGTTGAACGCCGACTGCAACGGCTTTGCCAGCAGCGCCTTGCACTGAGCGATCGTGACCAGCGGAAAATTGGCCGAGCAGAGCCGATGGACGAGTGTCTGCAGCAGCCGTTCGTCACCGGCCAGCCGAGGCTGGTCGGTTTTGAGGGCGGCGAGTGCGTCGAGATCCTCGTCAAACGCCAGGACGACCTTCCCCTTGAGCGGGGCGGTGGCCAAGGCATCACGAAGCTCCGCCTCGCTCACACCCGGACGAGCACGCTCGGCGGTTCGCCGGAAGGGCTCCAGGGGGGCTCCGGACTCCTGCCGGCTCTGCATCGTCTGCACGATTTCGGTCGCGAGAGTTTGCGCGGGGGACTGCTTCTTCGCCATGACATCCTCGGATCGACGCCGCCGCCGCGACCCGGTGAGACCCGATGCTCGGCCCCGAGAGACGCGTGTCCCTCCCGGTGAGAAGGCCGCGGCGGGCGGTCGGGCAACACCCTATCAGAACGATGTGAGAGATGGCAGCGGCCGGATGCGTTGAGCGGGTGGGCTTGCCGAGGTCTCTTCAATTGCGTCTCGAATTGGTTCTTTGCAACGGAGGGCACAGAGGACTCAAAGGATGATTTCCAGCCGAGAGACCGACGTGTCGCCAGAGCCTTCAGGCCATTTCCTTGGCTCTCAGTGTTCCTGTGGCCTCGGTGGCTGGCTCTTCAGACGCCTCGAGATCGGTCGAAGTCAATCCGTTTCTTCGTCCGAGTCTCCGCCGAGAAGTGCCGCCACCGTCTCGCATGTCTCGCGGCGGAACAGGAAGAACTCGTCGTCCGTCAATAGCTTGTGTCCGCGGAAGAACGCGAGCTGCATCATCATTGACGAGCGTTTCGGGGTGTCGAAGCCGTCGGCCAGCTCGCCGTTCCGCTCCTGCATCAGGTTGTAGACCGCAATGAGCCGCTCATGACTGCTGCGGCTGGTATCCGCCGTGATCGCCTGCGTCTCGGCGAGGACGGCATCGCAGAATCGCTGCAGCGCGACTCCGCGGACCTGCCGGAACCAGCTCCAGTCGGATTCGTCGACTTCGCTCATGGCGGCGGCTCCAACAGTCCTCCGGTCAGTCAACGATTCGCGGACTCATCCCGTCGCCAGGCCCGTCGGCCTGGACCTCTGCGGCACGGCCGGGACCTCAGAGACCGGCGCTGACTGCGGCACCTCGCGACACCTTAGACTCCCGAACCGGAGCGGGAGAGACTTCCTGCAGGTTCTCGACTTCACTTTCGGACTTGCTGCCAATCCGCCAGGCGTTCCAGCGGTCGAGAACCGTCAGCAGGGCCGGAAGCGTAATCAGGGAGATCAGCATCGAGCAGGTGACGCCGATCGTCAGGGTCAGTCCGAGGCTCACGATCCCCCGGTGGGCAGAGACGACCATGCAACCGAAGCCGACGACCGTCGTCGTCGAGATCATAATGATCGAGTTGATCGTGCAGGTCGACATGCGATACCGGCCCGCCAGTTTGCCCGCGGCCGTCTGCTCGCGGTAGTCGTGGACGATGTAGATTCCGGCGTCGACCCCCATCCCCAGCAGAAGCGGCAGGACGATCATGTTGGCCGGGTTCAGGTTCATGCCCGTCACCCCCATGATGCCAAACATGAGGAAGCCCCCCGCCACGGGCGGAAGCAGGGCGCAGAATGTCTTGAAGACACTCGAGGCGTCGAAAATCGCCCCCACCGCGAAGGCAACCGCGGCGTAGATCCCTGCCAGGGTGCTCGGCTCAAGCTCGATCCCGCGCGACGAGGCGGAGAACCACGCGAAGGCGACGACCGCAGCCGGCGTGAGGAGCGAGACTGCGAGCGTCCCGAGCGGCAGGAAGTCGATCAGCAGCACGACGACGATCATCGCCGTCGCGTAGACGGCGGAGTCGTAATAACTGTCGCGGATCTGCCGGGCCGCTTCGAAGTTCTGAAGCGGAGTGCCGGTGATCTCGGGATCGACCGAGCGGACCTGCTGGACGAACTCGGTGAGGGCCGCTTCATCCCACACCTGCTGGGCGGGAAAGACCTGGATCGCCCAGTCTCCCTTCGAACTGACGAACCGGGACCGGAGCGCCTGAGGAAGATCGGCCGGCGATGCGGGGCGTGGGTCTGACACCGCCAGGAGAGCACGGAACTGGCCATGCAGGGCGAGCGTCATCGCGTGCTGATAGCCGCCGAGGAGCTGGGACAGCTGCTGGGAAGGAACCTGACGGAGCCCCGTGACGAAGTGCGAGATTCCGTCGGCAAGAGCGAGCGTCTCGCGCTGACCGGTCATCCTCAGGAGCGCCGCGAGCTTCTCGAGCTCGGGGAGGGCCGCGGAGGGATCCGCGGCGATCTGCGGGGGATCGGCGGGGACGCGGGAAAGCCGCGAATGGTATTCCGCAACAAGCGGAAGGATCTGCGGCGTCGGCGTCGGGGGCATGGCACTGCCGAGC
>JAEYWB010000938.1 GCA_023429275.1 Planctomycetota bacterium | reverse complement strand
GCGACACGAGAGCGCAGCGACACATGAGTCGGCCTTTCTTCGGGAGAGAACGATCCGGCCGGCCTTTCCCGTCCAGGATCGAGTCACCGGGCAGGAAGGGCGGACACATCGGGATCAAAGCATCTGTCCGCGCCGGTCGCAATGGACCGGGAAATCTCTCTGGCGGCGAGTTCGCGGCTCGTCCTGGAGCAGGCCGGCCGTACTTCGCAGGCGTTCCGCCGGAACGCACGAGAGTCCAGCGACCAATGTCGGCGCAACGGGTCGGAGAGCGATCTGTGCGTTTGAACCGGACGCTCGCCCGTGCCAGCTGAGAAGGTCGCTGACGATCGGACCACTTCCGTTGTTGGATCGTTGAGGCGCGGTCCCCCGGCGAGGAAGGAGGGTCGTGCTCCCCGGAGAGTCCGTTCGATGGCACGGATTGCCGCGGTACTATCGGGACGGCGTTGCGCAGTAGGGGCAGTCACGCCGATAGATGATGCGGTGGCACCGCGGACATTCGCGCGGCCCGTAGAGCAGCGGCGGCTCGAGCTTGAACTGCTGGTACACCAGGTACACGAACACCAGCGCAATGACTCCGATCGCCGGTGCGACACCATCGTGTCCGTAAAGGACAATGAAGACCACCAGGGCGAGGCAGCACGCCGAATAGACCAGGATGACCCAGTACTTGTTCCGGTGGAACGCCGTGTTCTGCAGCTGGGTATTGACCTCTTCCGCGACGAACGACTCCAGGAGATCGAGCTTTTCAGCCCGCACGACCTGGACGTTCGCGGCCTTGGCCGCCTCCAGCAGGCGGCGGATGCTGTCGAGCGTGCGATAGGTGTCATCGAAATCGAAAGCCTGCTGGTGAGCCCACCTGTTCCGGTATTCCCGGAGCTCGCTCACAAGGCTTCGCTCGGCATGCCCGAGCTCGTGGCGGAAGACGGCGTTCCACTGGTCCCACATCACGGTCAGGAGCGAGTGGGCATCCCAGTCGATCGACTGTCCATCCGCGGACACCCGGGTCCGGTCGTCCCGAAAGCTGCTGGAGACGGACGAGACCCATCGGTCGCGGTACACCGCCTGAAGGCGCTTCTCAACGTAGCCCTTGAGGCCCTCCGCGAGGGCATTGAGACCGATTCCGACTCGCTCGTTGTTAGTCGACACTCAGACACCTGGCCGGCGGCGGGCCGGTCATTGACGGAAACGGGTTTCGGGAACGCTGGAACAGCGACGACTCGGAGAAGCGGGGCCCTTCCGCGCCCCTCGAAAGGAGGGGACGGTCTCTCGTCGGCCGAGTGACCGCCCCACAAAGCGCCGCCAGGACCGGCGACTCAGGAGGCCTTGACGTCGTACACCATGAGCTTGTTCTGCTCGCGGAGATACATCTTGCCATCAACGACGACCGGGTGCGCCCAGCTCTCCTTCTCCTGGTAGGCGGGTTTGAACGTGCCGAGAAGCTT
The DNA here is from genome assembly GCA_023429275.1 of Planctomycetota bacterium. Lineage (GTDB taxonomy): Bacteria > Planctomycetota > Planctomycetia > Planctomycetales > Planctomycetaceae > Planctomyces_A. The sequence goes on along the minus strand of JAEYWB010000938.1, from coordinate 2,932 downwards.
GTAGCCGTCCGGCTTCGCTTCGATCAGCGCGAGCGTGCGGGTCTGGTAGCGGTAGCTGAGCTTCCCATCGACCGCGGTCACGGCGGCGGAACCATCGGCCCCCTGCGGAGGACGCATCATTCCTCCCCAGACGACTTCGCCGGACTTCAGGTCGACGCAGATCGGGAAGCCCTTGTTGTGGGCATGGCCGGCGTAGATGTGATCCCCGATGAGGATCATTCCGCCATGGTGGTTCTGGAATGTGTCGGCGTTCAGGAAGTAGACCTCTTCGGCCTTGATCCCCTGGCCGTCCTTCGACAGCTTGACCAGGACAGAACCGGTCCCATAGCCGGTCGAGGCGAAGACGAAATCTCCCGAGGCAATCGGCGTCGGAATATTGGCGACGCCGTTGGCCACCTTGTTGTAGCCCCACAGGTATTCCCCGTCGCTCGCGCGGACTCCGATGACTCCGCGGCCGACGAGCTGGACGTACTGCTTCACTCCGGCGGCATTCGAAATGATGATCGACGAGTAGGCCGCGCCATCCTTTCCGCTGTCGCCGATCTTCGGCATCGCGCTTCGCCAGATGTCGCCGCCCGACTTCTTGTCGAGGCAGACGATCATGGCGTTCTCACCGCCGGGGGTGCACAGGACCCGGTCGCCGTCGATCAGCGGAGACTCCGAGAAGCCCCAGCCCGACATCATCTTCCCGCCGAACTCCTTGAACTTGCGGCTCCAAAGGACCGCCCCGTCCTTCGTCGAGAGGCAGGTGATCGCGCCGTCGGAGCTGACGACGTAAGCCCGGTCTCCGTCGATCGTGGGAGTGCAGCGGGCCCCTTCGTAGCCATGCTTCGGGGATCCGTCGGTCAGCGGCGTCGACCAGTCGATCTTCTTGGCGCCCAGGTCGACACAGATCAGGGACTGTCCCTTTTCGGTGTTGCCCGTCGTGTACAGCTTTCCCTTGACGACGGAGACACTCGCGTAGCCCGTCCCCATTCCGTCGAGCTGCCACAGGAATTTCGGGGGCGCGGCGTCCCAGTCGGCCAGAAGGCCTTTCTCCCTGGAAATCCCGTCGCGATCCGGACCGCGCCATTGCGGCCAGTCGGCCGCCGGGGCGGAACTCGCCAGAAGTCCGATCGCCAAGCTCAATCCGATTCCACAGACCACCACAATCCGACGCATGCTGCCTCCTGGAGACGCGAGACCCTCGCCAGTCCTTGTCCGCCGCCGACGCACGCGGAAACCGCAGTCCGGTCCAAGGTCGAACGCTTCAGCGGGCAGGCGGGCGAAGAACGGCTCGGGGATTGTAAGCGGGGGAACGCCATCGCTGCTAATGACGATTTCCGAAAAGGTTTAGGGCGACGAGGAGCTCGCAGCGAGGTCTCACGATGAAGAATCGGGGCCATCCACGGTCAGGCGCCGGCGGCGGGGGACCGAACGACAAGAGGAACCGCTTGCGGCATCCGGCGCTCCGCACTAGGGTTGGCAGGCGCCGGCCCTGTAGCTCAACGGTTAGAGCAGAGGACTCATAATCCTTTGGTTCTGGGTTCGAATCCCAGCGGGGCCATCACTTCGTCTTTGCCCTCTGACCCCTTCCGCGCTCCCCGGCTATGTCGATTCCCGCACCGGTCGGTCCTTCCGTTCCGTCCTCGCCGACGTTTGCGGAGCTGCTCAAGCCGAGCGAAGAGATCTTCGACGTCCGGACGCGTGGGGAAGGTCCACGAGGAAAGCTTCCTCTCACGGGCGAGTATCTGCTCGATGCGCCGAGCGGCGACATCTTCGGAATGACGCAGTCGGCCGGAATGGGGTGGGATCCCAACCAGCTGATGCGCGACCAGGTGCTGATCCTGAGCACGATGGGGGGGATCCGGGCCGAGGACGGCAAGCCGATCGCGCTCGGCTACCACACCGGTCACTGGGAGATCGGCCTCCTGATGCGGGCCGCCGCCCGGGAACTCGACCGTCTCGAAAAACTCCCGTTTGCGGGGTACGTCTCCGATCCGTGCGACGGCCGTTCGCAGGGGACCACCGCGATGATGGACAGCCTGCCGTATCGCAACGACGCGGCCCTCGTCCTCAAGCGGCTGATTCGATCGCTCCCCTTGCGCCGCGGCGTCGTCGGCATCGCAACGTGCGACAAAGGGCTGCCGGCGATGATGATGGCCCTCGCCGGCTCGACGAACCTTCCGGGGGTGATCGTCACCGGCGGAGTCACGCTCCCGCCGACCGATGGCGAAGACACCGGCAAGGTCCAGTCGGTCGGCGCCCGCTACGCCCACGGCGAGATCGCTCTCGATTACGCGGCGGAGCAGGGGTGCCGGGCCTGCGGATCGGCGGGGGGCGGCTGCCAGTTCTTCGGGACCGCGGCAACGTCTCAGGCGGTCGCCGAGGCACTGGGAATGACGATGCCGCACGCGGCCCTCGCGCCGTCGGGAGAAGCGGTCTGGAAGGACCTCGCGGTCCAGTCGGCGCGGGCCGTCGCGCGGCAGATCGATCGCGGCCTGACGATGGGGGACATCCTGACGGACGACGCCATCCACAATGCGATGGTCGTCCATGCAGCGATGGGGGGATCGACGAACCTCCTGCTGCACATCCCCGCAATCGCCTTCGAGTCCGGGCGCCGCCGTCCGACGGTCGACGACTGGAACGCTGTGAACCGGCAGGTGCCGCGGATCGTCGACGTCCTGCCGAATGGCCCGGTCGGCCATCCGACCGTCCGAGTGTTCCTGGCGGGAGGCGTGCCGGAGGTGATGCTTCACCTGCGCGGGCTGGGCCTCTTGAAGCTCGACGCCCTGACCGCCACAGGGGAGCGGCTCGGCGACATTCTGAGCTGGTGGGAGACGTCGGAGCGGCGGAGCCGTTTCCGGGAGATCCTGAAGCGTGAGGACGGGATCGATCCGGACGATGTAATCATGCCGGTCGAGCGGGCCCCCGGCCGCCGCCCGACGAG
>JAEYWB010000844.1 GCA_023429275.1 Planctomycetota bacterium | reverse complement strand
GGCGCCAAGAGTAGAGAGGCTCATGGACAGTCCCGCGGCGCTCCGAGGCCGGGAACTCATTCACACACCGCCAGCGAAGGTGCCGGTCCGGAGGCGGAGCCGCTTCAGCGCGGACATTTTCATCCGTCGTTCATCGCTCTCCCCGGACCATCCGTCCCTCGTATGAGGTAGAAGGTCGGTCGAATTCCACCATTAAAGGGGGGAGGGGCAGCCCGCCCCGCTCACCCATCTGGGCGTAAGCCCCCCTTACGCCAGGCATTTGAGCATGCCAGTCGCCAGGTCATCTCCTCCCCCCTTACCTCGGAACCCGCGGGTCGATCGCGTCGATCTGTTCCGCCTGCACCGAGACAGCAGGGGTGCCGTCGTAGTTCACGAGGCCGAGTGAATCCAGGAGCATGAACGTGCAGGTCGCCAGCAGGGCATAGACGACGACGTTTGCCCCGAGGTCGTTTCCGGTCATCTTGAACGCCGTCCCGGAGGAGGACTTGAGGCCGACCGAGAGTCCCTTGACCTTCACGCTCCAGAGCTCGTCCATCAGGAGGTGAGACAGGAACCCCAGGATCGTTCCGAGCCCCATCAGGGCCTTCACGGCGGGGGCGTCACTGGGGTAGATGATGAAGGCGAGCTCACCGGCGATCACCATCGCGGGGATGCTGTGGAACATTCCGCGGTGGACGCTGACCGCCTTGACGATCCCCGAGACGCCGTAGCGGAAGGCCACGTAGAGCGCCATCAGCGTGAGCATGACAGTCTCCCGGTCGGGAGGGATCTTCAGCCAGGCCAGGACCCGTCCGACGAGCATCAGCGGGGCGATCGCGGCGAGAAGCCCGAAGATCTCCTTCACCGGGCGGCCGCTGTCGGAGTCGAGGTCCGGGAGCATTCCGGCGACCGCCGTGAACGCCCCGGCCAGGGCTCCCTGAATGGGGGAAAAGCCGCACCAGTGCCACGCGGCCGCGCCGTAGCCGATCCCGAGCGCCGTGCTGACGCTGACATGCTGGTGAAAGGCGGCCATGGATCCGTCCCTGGTCCTCCAGACCGGTGCTTCGAGCCGGCCCTCCGGCAGGCATCTCCGGTACGACCGATTCTCTCCTTACGCCCTACTTCATCGGCAGTTCGGAGCGGTCCCCTGCCGCACGACTGCCGACTTGGAGCGGCGACCCGGCGGATTCCACGCTCCCCGGCCCGAGAACGCCCGAATCGACGTGAGGATGGGTAAACTTTGCGGATTGCGGACACTTTTCCGATGGCGTCGGGAGGGGAACGAACCGGCGGCCGCGCAGGGGTGTCCCGGGTCCGTTCCCGCTATCATCCTCCACCTTCCTCCTCCACCGGCAGCGACGTTCATGAGCGACCTTCCCGAACTTCCCCTCGGCTTCTCGGCCGCCGGCCACGCGTGCGGCATCAAGGCGGATCCGACCACGCTCGACCTGGCGCTATTCGTCTCGGACCGGCCCGCGGCAGCCGCGGGGGTGTTTACCCAGAACCGTGTCTGCGGGGCACCGGTTCAGGTCTGCCGGGAGCGGCTTCCGCGGGGAACGGCCCGCGGGGTCGTGATCAATTCGGGGAACTCGAACGCCTGCACGGGAGACCGGGGCCTTTCGGCCGCGAAGTGGATGACCTCGCTGGCGGCGGAGGGAATCGGCTGTTCGGCCGAGGACGTTCTGGTCTGCTCGACGGGGGTCATCGGCCGGCTGCTCCCGCGCGAGAAGCTGGAAGCCGGAATCCCCGAAGTCGCGAAGGGGCTCGCTCCGAATGCCGAAGGATTCCACCGGGCCGCCCGGGGGATGATGACGACCGACACCCGTCCGAAGCAGGCGACCCGGACGATCGAGATCGGCGGCAGGACGGTCCGGATCAGCGGCGCGGCGAAGGGGGCCGCAATGATCTCGCCGAACATGGCGACGATGCTCTGCGTCGTAATGACCGACGCGGTCGTCGCGCCCGCGGCGCTCCCCACCATGCTCAAGTCGGCGGTCGACCGGTCCTTCAACTGCATCACGATCGACGGCCACACGAGCACGAGCGACACGGTCCTCCTCCTGGCGAACGGCGCCTCGGGTGCCTCCCTCCTCGGGACCTCCGATGCCGACGCCTTCCAGGCCGCGCTCGACGACGTCTGCATGGAGCTTTCGCAGAAGATCATCCGGGATGGCGAAGGGGCCTCCCACTTCGTCACGCTCGACGTCAAGGGGCTCGAGTCGCGCGAGGCGGCGGTCAGGATCGCACGGGCCGTGTGCGACAGCGCACTTGTGAAGACGGCGATTACCGGCAACGACCCGAACTGGGGGCGAATCGTCTCCGCGGCGGGCTACGCCGGCGTACCGTTCAGGGAGCAGGAGTGCTCGCTCGTCGTGAACGGCTTCTCACTCTACCAGGCCGGCACGCCGGTCCCGTTCGACGAGGCGGCTGTCTCCGCCGCTATGAAGACCGGCGAGTTGCACATCGAGCTGACATTCACCCGCGGCTCCAGCGCCGTCCGCTTCTAGACGACCGACCTGACGGCCGAATATGTCCGCCTCAACGCCGACTACACGACCTGAGTCCCACGCCTCCCCTGCCGCCAACGAAAAGACCGCGGCGCGTCTCCGGGCCGGGG
>JAEYWB010000838.1 GCA_023429275.1 Planctomycetota bacterium | reverse complement strand
GACAGGGTGTTCTCTGCTCTGGTCTCGAGCTCAATCGCCATGCCGGCCATCCACGACGTTTTTCGATTGAAAGCGACCGCGGTCCGGATTTTTCGCTGCGCGATCGGCGGCCTCCTGCTTGTCGGCGTCCTTCCCGCCGCCTCCGCGGAGGAGATCCGTCTGCTCGATGCCCTGGAGGCCAACTGGGAAGAGTCACCGGCGGCACCGCTGCTCCCCACCTCCTTCATGGGGGGCGAGGGACCGTCCGCCGAGGACGGCTTCACCTCGTGCGATACCCCCTGCGTCGAAGAGGGGTGCGGCCGAACTCCCGCTCCATTCGAACCTGGCGGTGCGCAGTGCAGTCCGGGGCAGCCCTGCTGCTGCCCGCAGCATGTCGGCGGCCCGATCTGGAGCTGGCACAACCCGTTCCTGACCTGGAGCGACTGCTGGGTCATCCCCCGGCACCGTCATCGGGAATACTGCCGTCGGCAGCATGACTTCGCGCAGGACTCCCCCGTGTGCGCGGATGAGTACGAAGGCTGCTTCGGCCGCGCCCACTGCTGCCTGCAGCGGAAGTTCGTGAACTTCCGTCCGGGAAGCCAGTACCTGGAAGGCTGCTTCCCGGCCGGGTTCTACCTCCTCCCTTTTATCCGCTGCGCGCCGAATATCGAGTATCACTCGGCCCCGCTGAACCCGTCGTACGCCATCGAGTCCGCACAGGTCGACTCCCTCGAAGCACGGACCGCGGACGGCAAGGAGTTCAAGCCGATCTCCGCGGTCTCGGTCGACATCACCATCCCTGAAGGGGCGGTTCCCCACGACATCGCGAAAGAGACGTTCTCAGGGATTGCGCCCCGCATGCATCTGCCGGGGACCGGCCGCAACTGGTGCGCGGTCACGTTTCAGTGGAACGCTTCGCTGCTGAACTACCAGCCCCTCTACTTCGAGGACGTCAACCTGGAACGATACGGGTACAGCTGGGGTGTCGCCCAGCCGGTCGTGTCGAGCACCAGGTTCATGGGGACGGTCCTGCTGATGCCGTACCTCCTCGCCGCCCGGCCGTACCACATCATGTCGTACGATCTCGGGAACGCCCGCCCGGGGAGCCACACCCCCTACGTCCACCAGCTCCCCCCGCTCAGCCTCGAAGGGGGAGTGATGGAAGCCGCGACGATTGCCGGGCTGTACCTGCTGATTCCCTGATCTGTCGGGCCCTCCTCCATTTTTTTCTGCCCGCTGAGCGCGGCGGGGCGCGCCGGTCGATCCGCACGAATCGGCTCTCTTTGTCCGATTCCGACTTCCCGGGAAGTGCGTCAAACTTTGACGCTCGGGCGATCCGGCAGGTATAGTGGCCGATCGGCTCTGCACTCGGCACTCCGGCGGAACCGGCCACCCCCAGTGCCTCCTCCGGGAGTCTGCATGTCGTCTGATCCTGGCGTCGGTACGTCCGCCGCAGCCACCGAACACGACCAGCTCAAGCAGCTCGGCAAATACGAGATTCAACGGAAACTCGGCGCCGGCGGTATGGGGACGGTCTTTCTTGCGATTGACCAGGACCTTCGCCGGACGGTGGCGCTCAAGGTGTTGCCCCGCGACCGGGCGGAGAACGCGACGCTCGTCCGACGGTTCAAGGCGGAGGCTCAGGCGGCCGCCCAGCTTCATCACAAGAACATCGTCGGAGTCTACGAGGCGGGACAGGCGGACGGCCTGCTCTACATCGCCCTGGAGTACATCGACGGGACCGACGCCCTGCATCTCATTCAGACCCGGGGGATCCTTCCGGTCAAACGCTCGATCGAGATCATCCGGGGAGTTGCGGAGGCGCTTCAGCACGCCTTCGAAAAGAACATCGTCCACCGCGACATCAAGCCGTCCAACCTGATGATCGCGAAGGATGGCGACGTGAAGCTCGCCGACATGGGGCTCGCGCGGTCGATCGACGACACGCTCGACACGAGCATCACCCGCGCGGGAACGACGGTCGGCACGGTCGACTACATGGCCCCCGAGCAGGCCCGCAACAGCAAGGCGGCCGACATCCGCAGCGACCTCTATTCGCTCGGCTGCACGTGGTACCACCTGATCACCGGAGAGCCCCCCTTCGGCGACGGGGACGTCATGGCCAAGGTTCAGGCCCACGCCCTCAAGGCCCCTCCCGATCCACGGCGGCTGAACGACCGCATCCCCGATGCGATCGTCGCCGTGATCCAGCGGCTCATGGCCAAGAAGCCGCAGGACCGCTACCCGCCGCCGCGCGACCTGATCGACGACCTCGCGAATCCGAACCTCCACCGGCAGGGGGTGACAACCGACATCCTCGCCTCGCTCGGCAAGGCCCATCTGGAAGAGCCGGCCGACGATTTGGCCGAAGTCGACGAAACGGAAGGCGGAGGACGCAGCGGCAAATCGAAGACTCCCGGAAAAAAGGGGGCGAGCAGCGGGACCCGGCCGTCGACCGGCAAGCCGGCCAGGCGGCGTGTCGAAGAGAATGTCGAGTCCCTGATCGGCCAGGCCCTCGACGAAGAGGACCAGGCATCGGAGAAGAAAGCGAATCGCAGGAAGAGCACGGGAGATCGCGTCCTGCCCGACCGGATCGACGGCCAGAAGGTCGACGGCGGCGGGTTCTCGCAGATGTCGATCGATCCGGCGTTCTTCCAGATCGGCCTCGTCGTGCTGCTGATCGGGACAGTCGTGGGGGCGATCGCCTGGGTCCTCAGGTCCGGGGCTTCCACCAACGTCGAGGATCACGGAAACCTCGCGGCCATCGTCGAACGCAACAAGGAGCTCAACTCGCAGCCGACGGCCCCTCCGCAGCCGATGCCGGTGGAGCAGCCGATGGCTCCCGCGGCGGTCCCCGATCCCGTCGTCCCCGCCGTGGCGACGATCAAGTATTCCGGCCCGCAGGACGCCTCCCCGTTCCCGGGCCTGCCGGAGTCGGCTCCGCAGGAGAGCCTCCTTCCCTCCTGGGTTCCGTATACGCGCGGCCCCGCTCCGGACGACGTTCCTGTCGTGAAGGTCCGTCGGTTCCGCACCGAACCGGGAGAGATCGGCACTGTCGCCCAGATCGGGAATCGCGATCGGGTCGTTCTCGAGTTCCTCGATGAGGGGCCGCACGCGATCCCGGCCTCCGCACTCGCCAGGGTCAAGTGGCTCGGGCTGCGTGGCCGGAACGTCCGTCCTGCCCTCATGATCTCGGGAGTCCCGAACGGGAACGATGCCGTTCTCGGAGGAGTCCGCGGCGGCAGTCTGAAGATCGACGGAGTCGATCTCCACTGGCATGTCCCGGAAGGAGCCGCAGCGGTGCTGTTCGGCTGCCAGGGGGGAGACCTTCTGCTGCGGAACTCGACGGTCGCCATCGTCGGGCCGGGGGACGCCGCGACGGCCGCCATTCAGCTCAAGGGGCTGGTCGGCTCCGTAACGCGAGCGGTCATCGAGAATGTCATTCTGCGAAATGAGGCGGGCGGAGCGATCCAGACCGAGGGACCGGGCGTGGAGTTCGTCGCCGGGAATCTGCTGTCGCTGACGCGCGGCACGGTCGTGAAGATCGGTCCCGCCGCACTGACGAATCCTCCGCAGCTTCCGGCAACGCGTGTCGGACGCGTCTTCCAGTCGACGCTCGTGACTCAGGAGGGACTTCTCGCCGCCCGCCACGAGGGGAACGTCGCACCTTCCGCGGTCGAGCTTCGCTTCGAC
>JAEYWB010000812.1 GCA_023429275.1 Planctomycetota bacterium | reverse complement strand
CAGCCGAATGACCTCGTCCGTCGAATCGAGGTCCCGGAGGTGGCCTTCCGGCAACTGGAAGATGCCTGCCAGGTCGATATGCAGCCGCCGGGGCGTGTCTTTCCCGAAGCCGATCCTGGCTGAGCAGTTGATCTGGCCATCCTTGCCGGGGGCCAGTTCAAAGCAGAGCTTGTAGTCGGGGTGAATCAGAAACTGCGGCGTGGCGGCATCGAAGACGCAGGCCGTCCTGTCGCGGTACATCGCCACCGGCGACCCGTCCGCGGCGTCGCGCATGAGGGCCACGATGCGGCCCGGGCGACGGTACTGGAACCGGGTGACGTAATAGCCTTCGTCGAGATTCATCCGAAACTCAGCGTCGAACGGCGGGCAGTTGACGCTGTCCGTATCAACGGTCGGCAGCTTCGCGGCGAGCTTGAGAGCCTTGTCGCGCGCCGTCGTCACTTCGATCTGCACCTGCGCCGACGCCGGCGATGTCCAGCCGAGGAACAGCATCACCGCAAGAATCGCCCGAATCGTCATCGACCCGCTCCGTCACGTCCCTGTTTCGGAAGCCCTCTCACCAATGAGAGGGGGCGAAAACTACGCCGAACCTGGCGATTTCGGCAACGGGAAATCCCCGAACGTGTCGGAGCCCGCAAGACGCGTCAGCGCGGTTCGCTGCCCGCCTCGGCCGCCAACTGCACGGTGATCGGCCTGTCGTCCGGCGTCGGATCCAGCCGGGGGACCGCCATCAGTTCCCGCAGACGGCGGCCGATCCGCAGTTGCTGCGTGCGGACCTCCTCCCAGTCGGTCCCGGTCTTGTCCACGGCGGTATAAATCTCTCGCGATTCCCGATCAAACGCCCGATTGGCGAGCAGGCATTTCATATAGCCCACAAGCAGCTCAGGAATGTCGGCCAGGGAAGCCCCCCCGGACGGGAGCGCGCGCACGTACGCGAGATCCTTCACCGCGTCGGCCGTCGGGATGATCGCCAGCGGCGCATCAAATCGCGGATGGATCGTAATCTCGAACTCCGCCGATCGCCCATCCTCGTCGGGAGCCCGCACATAACAGCGAGGTTCCGCGAGATTCGGCCGGAATTCGATGTCGAGATCGTTGCCTCTTGACGAAAGGATTCGAAGGCGGATGACGTCGGCGGTCGATCCGCAGTCCACCAGCCGTCGAGCGCCGAGCGCAATCGACCGGATGTCGATGTTGGCAAACTGCTCGAATTCGTCCTTGCTGAAATCGTTCGAGGATTTCCAGGCGAAGTTCAGGTCCACGGACTTTCCCGCGCCGCCGGCAGCGGCGAACTGCATCCGCGTGTGACTGACCAGGAGGATCTGTGGCGTCGCGGGGTCGAGACCGATCGCCTGCCCGCCAACACAGGCGAGGTACGGCAGCCCTTCCTTGACCGTCATCATGACCGCATCGAGTTCATTCCTGCCGCGATGCCGGAACACGAAGTCGGATGCGTCAGCATCGCCGGGCAGCCGACCGCGTAGCGAAAACGGCGGGCAATCGGGCTGGCGCGTGTCGAGGGCCGGCAGGAGCTTGGCAAGTTCGGCGACCCGCGCCAGCCGGGCGATCTCCTCCGCCGTCGGGGGCTCACGGAACACCAGTTTCTCCGTGAGCCGGCCGCCGAACTGGTCACGATGAGTCCCCGTTTTTGCCCAGTCAATTTTCGCCCCCGCAGTCTTCGCATCCAGCTTCAACCTGGGTGACATCAGCCCTAACTGCCTCGTGAGCAGCTTATTGAGGGTCTGGCCAAGCTCCTGGATCTGATCGGGAGTCAGAACAGACGCGTCGACCGAGGCCACCAGGAGACTCGCGGGGAGCTCGCTTGTATCCGGCAGTTTGACCAGCGCCTCGTGGTGTGTCGGAGCAAGGTTCAGCTCCAGGCGAGTCCTGCCCGGGATTGCCTTGGGGTCCGTCGCGACGACGACCGCTCTGTTCGACAGGCGATTGAATTCGACACTCAACCGGCGCCGCCGCTCGGTTTCAAGAATGGACAGACGTGTCACCTGCGGCGTCGACCCGTCGTCAACCAGCTTGCCACCGGCTGCCAGCAGCATTGACGGGAGATCGATGCGCACGAGTGACCGCTTCTTGGAGAACACCTGCTGAAACGAAGGAGCGAAGAACTGCTCGGTGCTCCCCTGCAGAATCATCTCGAAGTCAATGCTGTCGACCGAGAGGACGAACGGCGTTGAAGGTTCGAATCCCAAGAGTCGCCGCTTTGTCCATGCGACGATCAGCGAATTGTCCCTTTCGTTCGTCGCAACGATCCCGAACGGCCCGTTCTGACGATACTGCACCTCGATTTGCAAGATGCCGTCCCCGAGACTGCCGCGGCCGATGAGGTCAAATTCAGGACAGTCGTCTTCGCTGGTGTCGACGACCGGCAGAGTCTTCGCGAGATCGACCAGCCGGGCGTGACGCTCGGACACCGGCGCGACATCATCGGCCGCCACGAGCCCGCTCGCGGCCAACATCCAGGCCACCACCGCCACCGCATGCAAAACCCTGCTCATCCCGCCCTCCCTGAGCATTCGTTTCGGCCTGGCGGCGCGCGTGCCCGCCCCGGTTGCCGACCGGAAAGCTAGTTCAGCCCGCGGACGGCGGCAACACGGCTTCCTCCCCCAACACCACGTCCGCCGCGGCCACGTTTTCCAGCAGCTGATCCGTGCTCTCCGGATCCACCGACCGGCAGCTGTTCGTGAGAAGGTCGGCCAGGCCGCGC
>JAEYWB010000803.1 GCA_023429275.1 Planctomycetota bacterium | reverse complement strand
GATATGGATCGCCCGCTTCGCCCTGGCCGCATAATGCGGCCACGGGTCGCGCGCCTCGGGAGCGGTCCCGGCGGCTGGCGCGGGGGAGGGGCTGGCGAGGAGGGTCGCGAGGGCCGCCCCCCCGAGTCCGGCCGATGTCAAATGGAGAAAGTCGCGACGGGTGGCCGTTCCGACACGTGGTCCCATGAGAGCGCTCTCCAGAGATCGGGAGGGCGCATGATACGACCACGCCCGACATCCGTCGATCAGGGGGGCGAAGGGTCAGAGGTTAGAGACGAGAGGTTAGAGAGAAGAGGTGCAATGGAGGTCTTTCTCTAACCTCTCGTCTCTAACCTCTCACCCTCGCCAACCATCGCGTCGGACGCCTACTTCTTCAGCAGGTCCGGCAGCACCTTCTTCAGGTCGTCCAGCGACGCCGTGACCGACTGGCAGACGCCCGTCCGGTCGACGATGAACATCGTCGGCACCGAGAGAATCCCGTAGTTGATGGCCTGGGGGCAATCCATTCCCTTCAACTCGGCAATGTGCGGCCAGGGGACCTTGTACTCCGTGAGGTACTCTTTCACCGGTCCGTCGGGCAGGTCGACGTTGATTCCCAGCACCTCCATCCCCTGGGCCCGGTTGGCGGCGTAGAGCTCCTTGAGGGCGGGCAGGTCCTCGGTGCAGGGCTTGCACCATGTCGCCCAGTAGACGACGACGAGGACTTTGCCGCGGTACTGCGAGACATCGATCGTTCCCCCGGTCAGCCCCTTGCCGGAGAGGACGAGGGGCTTTCCCTTAAGCTGCAGCCGCCGCAGCGAGCCGATCGCCCGCTCGCCGACCTCGGTCGAGCCGTGGTCTTTCATCAGGCGGGCATACCAGATCGTCGCTTCGGTCGGCTTGCCGTTGAGGTCGAGCGCCGTGGCGAGCTGGTACATCGCGTCCGGAACCTGCTCCGCCCGCGGGAAGTCGACGACGAACTGCTCGAGCTCCTTCAGGAAGCCGTCCTGGACCTTCTGGCGGTCCGCCGCTTCTGCCTTGTTGAGGTCGACGAAGTACTTGGCCAGCACCCGCCGGAAGACGACGTGCGGCAGCAGCGAAGACTGCTTGTCGCGGCGGATCGTCTCTTCCAGCCTGGCCAGTTCCTCCAGGCCGTTCGGGAAGGCGTCGACCTGTGTCGCCTCGGCGACGATCTCGACCTGCTGGCGGCGCCACTGTTCGCGATCGGCATCGGTGGCGGCGGCCTTCGCCAGGAGGCCGAGGAGGCGGGCGTGTTCGACGTTGTGGCGGGCAATGTCGGCCGGCTTGTCGGTCGGCTTCGGAGCGGCGGCATGCAGCTTCGTCAGCTGGTCGATCAGGGCCTTCATCTCCGGAGAGATGTCGCTCGCAATCACGTCCGGCGAAGCGATTCCGGGCCGGAGGATCGCTCCCGCAACCAGCTCCTTGGTGTTCTCATCGAACGGGCGGGGCATCTGCGTCAGCTTCCAGACATCCCCGACCTTGAGGATCTCGCCGATCTGCACGAAGCCCGATTTGTCGCCATTGTTGACGATCGACATGCAGTTGCCGTAGACCAGCAGTTCCTCCCCCGCCTTCCCGGCGTCGACCGGAATGAGGCCGGGACTGTGGCCTTCGAACTTGGTCCATCGCGTCCCGGACTGAACCACCGTCGAGCCCGCGAGAATCTGCTTCATCTTCTGGCCTGGACTGGCGATCCCTGCCAGGATCTCCTTCGCGAGAGCTCCGTCGAACCGGAGACTGTCAAGGTCCTGCGGAGTCACCAGCAGCGCCGCGAGCGCCGCTTCATTTCTTGTGGCGAGCGCCCGGATCGCTTCCTGGGAGAGCTCTTCCGCCGAGAGGACCTTCCAGGTGTCGATCACGCCGTCCTGGTTCTCGTCGATCCCCCAGCGGGTCCCGGCGGTGTTGAACCAGCGGAACTGGTCGATCTTGGAATCGCCGTTGGAATCGATCTCGCGATAGACCTCGAAACCGTCCTTGTAGTAGCGGAATTCGTCGACCGCCCGGTCGGCGTCTTCGCCGTCCTTGAACCACCGGAGCATCTGCCCCTGGGGTCCCGTCAGGATGTAGCCCGAGGTCTTTCCGGCCTGCTTGACCTCGACCTTGCACTGGGGAATGTCGGCCTTGGCCGGCATGTCGGTTTCGACGTCCGGCTGCTTGGGGGTGTACTGCAGCAGGTCTTCGGCCGCGACCTGGGCGGCGGCGTCCCGGGTGAGCGTCAGCAGGCCGACGAGGGTGGCCAGAACGACAGGGGCGAGTCGTGCCCGGTGGAACATTGCTTCACTCCGTTGTCAGTCTCATTACCAGCGGCGAGGGGGCCGAAGTCCATTCGGAACCGGGTTGCCGCGAAGTCTGGGAAGTCTAGAGAGTGCGGCGAATCGCGTCATCGGCACTTTTTGCCGTCGGGCTCCGACTCCGGAGAGTGGGACGCGGATCGGCGGATTTCGCCCTTGGCAGATTCCGCCGGTTCGCGTTACTTCACGGCCCCCCAGCGGAGAAGGACCAGGTGGGCAAGTCTCAAGTATCAAGTATCAAAGAGCAGACGGAAACGCATGCGCCTTCTGATACTTGATACCTGATCCTTGCCACTTCACCCTTCTCCCCCTCCCCTCCACCTCCCTGCGGCCTTCGGCGTTCTGCCGGGGCCCGGGACGGCCATCGTTGGAGCTCCATCATGCGAGCACTCGCCCTCGGACTGTTTCTGTGCACCTTCCTGACCGAAGCCTGCGCGGGGACGCAGTTCCCTTACGACGCCATCGTCCGCTCGGATGACGTCGAAGTCCGCAGCGGGCCCGGGCTCAACTACTACGCCACCGGAAAGCTCAAGACGAACGACCATGTCACGGTCCACCGGCACGATCCGGGGGGCTGGTACATGAT
>JAEYWB010000664.1 GCA_023429275.1 Planctomycetota bacterium | reverse complement strand
GGATGGCCCCGGTCACGGCGGATTGCCGTGGCGGTGACGTTTCCGGACGGAGCGATGCCGCCGTGCGAAGCGGTCATGCCCCGTCCCCACGGACCGCATCGTCGTCGAGCCAGTCGAGACCCCTTTGGACGTGGTCCGCCTCGTCATGTTCCCCCATCTCCCGGAGGACCTGGATCAATTTGACGTTGATCTGTCGGTTTCGCGGTCTCAAGCTCCGGGCGAATGCCAGGCTGAATTTGGCAATATCGAGGAACTTCTGTGCCCGGGTCGCCTCCGCCAGTGAGACGTGCAGGTCGACATCCCACGGGTCGATGGCCAGGCCCTCTTCGCACAAGATGTCGGCCAGCCGCCAGTTCCAGTCCTCCAGGGCCCTGGCGACTCGCTCGTAGATCCCCTTCAGCTTCAGTCTGGCGGGTAAGCTGGCGCCGGTCCTGTTGTCGTGGTACCTCTTGCACGTCGAGTTACGCGCGAGTTGCCGGTAGTTCAGCTTGTCCGGACAAATCTTGACGGCCTCGGCGAAGGCGTCGCTCGCCTGGTCCCATTCCTGCCGCTCCATCGCTTCGACGCCGCGTTTGTAGCACTCGGCGGCTCGTCGAGCGGAGACCTCGCGTGGCGGAACGACCTCGTGCCCTCCACCGTCCCAGAAAGACGAGACGCGGTTCGTGCTCATGTCGCCTCCTGTCATCCGCTGCCAGTCAGTCAGCCAGTCATACGGGAAACCGCGGCAACAAGATGGCTGATTCCCCTCGTCTCGTCCGGTTCTTCCACCTTTGAAGGCTTGGAGGACCTGTCGGCCGATGGATCTGGCGCGCTCACAGAGGCATCCGACATGCCGGCGACGTATCATCGGCCGTTGATATTTCCGGCCCGTTTCAGGAGCAATGACAATGCGGCTGATTCTCCTGTTGATTGCCTGCCAGCTGATGGGAAGTCTCGCGCTCGGTCAGACCCGCGAGGAAAAGGTCCGCAACGACCGCAAGAAGGTCGAGAGTGAAGGGTTCTGGATCTACAACGATCTCTCGAAAGGTTTTCGCGAGGCGAAGGAGTCCGGAAAGCCGCTGATCGTCGTCCTCCGCTGCCTACCGTGCGAGGAGTGCGTGAAGCTCGATGACGAACTGATCGACCAGCACCCCGCGATCAAGCCGCTCCTCGACAGGTTCGTGAGAGTCCGGCAGATCGCCACCAACGGCCTCGACCTCAAGACGTTCCAGTACGACTACGATCAGTCGTTCGCGGTCTTCCTCCTGAACGCCGACGGAACGATCTACGGCCGGTTCGGCACCCGCTCGCACCGGACCGACTGGCACGATGACGTCTCGATCGAAGGGCTCGGCAAGGCGATGGCCCGGGCTCTCGAGCTCCATGGCGGCTATCCCGGCAACCGCGCCAGCCTGGCGGGAAAACGGGGCGAAGCTCTCGAAGTCCCGTCGCCGGAGATGTTTCCGAACCTCAAGGACAAGTTCACGGCGAAGCTCAACTACGAAGGGGAAGTGGTCAAGAGCTGCATCCACTGCCACCAGGTCGGGGAGGCGCAGAAGGAGTGGCACCGGGCGAAGTCGGGGAGCATCCCGGAAAAACTCCTGTTTCCGTACCCGCATCCGAAGAGCCTGGGGCTGATTCTCGACCCGCGCGAATGCGCGACGGTCGAGCGGGTCGAGCCGGGGACCCCGGCCGACAAAAGCGGCTTTCGAGCGGGGGACGTCATCAAGTCGCTGGCGGGGCAGACGCTCCTGAGCATCGCCGACATCCAGTGGGTCCTGCATCACACGCCGGAGGACGCCGCCACCGTGAAGGCCGTTGTCGACCGGGGAGGAAAGGAGCAGACCCTGACCCTCTCACTCCCCGGGGCGTGGCGGCGGCGGGACGACATCGCCTGGCGGGCCTCCAGCTGGACCCTCCGCCGCTGGGGGACCGGCGGCATCTTCTCGGAAGCCCTTCCGGAAGCGGAGCGGGAGCGTCTCAAGATCCCGGAAGGGGAGATGGCCCTGCTCGTGAAACATGTCGGCCAGTATGCCCCGCACGACATTGCCCACCGGGCGGGGATCAAGAAGGGGGACATCCTCACCTCCTTCGATGGTCGGACCGATTTCCGGCGAGAAACGGACCTGCTCGCGTACGGGGTCAACGAGGCAGCAACAGGGAAGTCGGTGGAGGTGCGGGTGCTCCGCGACGGCAAGCCGATGACGTTCCGGATCACACTCAGGAAGTAGGCAAATCTGAAGGCGGCATGAATCCATGCGACGGCCTCGACAACGGGGGCCAGAGTGGCGATTGTCAAGTTCCTTCCATCGCGGAAAGGGGCGGGGAGCGCCCTCCCTGTGGCCGGGAATCCCCTCCCCGACTAGACTCGAAGTGTCGCGTGTTCGAAGGTCTGAAAGACGGGATGAACGCCTCCTTCACCTGGTGCGGCTGTTTGATCGTCGGCAAGACCATGCGGCGTTGACCGTTCATGAGGATCAGGCGTGATGCGTGACGGCATCCGTTGGTGGCTCCACGGTCCGGCAAACGGACAAGGCCACCGGTCTTCCCGCCACCTTCTCCGGCTTCTTCTCTTCTTCTCTCTGCTGGTCGGATCGACAGCGTCACTCCGCGCCGGGGTCG
>JAEYWB010000643.1 GCA_023429275.1 Planctomycetota bacterium | reverse complement strand
CGTCACTCTTGCCGCGCGGGCTTCGTCCGGGGTTTCTCCGCGCGCCCCCGCCCGCGTCGCCAGCAACGCCGCCCACAGCATCACGACGGCGGTGCCGAGGGGAGCGGTGGTCGATCTGGTCGGTCGAGAGGTCACGTCGGACAGACTCCTTGATGCCATCGGACGGCTATTGGGGGCGGGCGCGAATGATGAGGCGGCGTCCATCAGGTGTCGAGCATGCGTGTGTGGCCACCGCGACGCTGAGGTCCTGCCCGGCAAGCAGCTGAGGCTCTGCGAGGCTCTCTTCTGACTTCCCTTCGAGCCTGACGTCGAGTTCGTGAATCAGATACTTCTTGTGTTCCGGCGAAAAGAGGCCGACATAGATCCGCTTTCCGTCGGGAGACCAGCCGGGATCTCCCTCGAAGGCGAGCGGCCCCTTGTAGTGAACCCGCAGATCGCGATCCTCGCCCGTGACGCGAATGCTCGCCAGCTGCTCCTGGTTTTCATTCTTCGTCCCCCGGAAGCAGATCCGCTGACTGTCGGGCGACCACGTCATGTTGTAGTGGATGCTCGAGAAGCCGATCTCGCTCGACTGGAGAAGCAGCTTCTCATCCCCACTGGCGACGTCGTACAGCATCAGTGCCGCGCCGCGCGTGTAAGCAATCGTCTTGCCGTCCGGAGACCACTGGGCTCCCCATCCCCGGCCGATCTTCCGGTCCTCGGATCCGTCGAGATTCATGATCCAGACGGAGTTGCCCCCTTCGTAGCGAGAGCAGGCGAGCTTCTTTCCGTCGGGCGACCAGGTCGGCATCAGGCCGGCGCAGACCTCGCGCCTCTCGTTCCCGTCGATCGACGCAATGAACAGACGCGTTCGGCTGTAGCTCTCGCCGGGGCCATACCCGTCGAAGGCGACCCACCGTCCATCGGGCGAGACAGCCGGCGAACCGCATGTCGGAAATTCCCTGGACTGCGTGAGCTTCTTCCAGCCGCGGCCCTCTCTCTCCATGACGAACAGCGCATCCGGCTGCCGGATCTCGAAGGCGAACTCCTTGGGAGAAAGGGTGCCATCGTCGTCCCGGTCCAGGCGGGTGTAGACCAGCTTTCGCAGGAGGGAAAACTGCCCCCCCAGCTGGAACTCCTCGAAGGAGAGCGTCTCGTCCCGATCGAGGTCGACAACCATTCCCTGCCAGCGAAGCAGCATGTTCGCCTGCGGAGTGAGCTGATACTCGGCGAGTGTCAGCTTGCCATCACCGTTGCGATCGCCCACGGGGAAGGCCATCGGAACCAGGGCCCTCTGCCAGTCGGGCGTTCCGGCAGCAACCTCCCCGGCGTCAAGAACGGCGTCGAGGTTGTTATCCATCCGGCGGAACTGCTCG
Organism: Planctomycetota bacterium; assembly: GCA_023429275.1. Taxonomy (GTDB): domain Bacteria; phylum Planctomycetota; class Planctomycetia; order Planctomycetales; family Planctomycetaceae; genus Planctomyces_A. The sequence goes on along the minus strand of JAEYWB010000643.1, from coordinate 5,879 downwards.
ACCGGGTCCGTCATCCCCGAGGGGGTCCGCTCACAGAACTCGCTGAACGAGAGGAAGCCGCTCCTGTCGACATCGGCCTTGTCGAACACCGCCTGGTTCTTCGCCTTCTGCTCTTCTCCATCGCGATCGGCAAACTCATTCGCTTCCAGCCGCCCGTTGCGGTTCGTATCGATCCCGACAAACAGGGCATAGTTCACGACGCGTCCCGTCGGCTCGCGAAGCAGATCCCCCTCGCCGCTCCCGCGGCGGATGCCGAGCTGGATCTCGAGGAAACGCCGGGCTTCGTCCCGGGAGACCCGCCCGTTCTGGTCCGGGTCGGCCTCCCGGAACATCATCGAGGTGACCGTGAAGGAGCCGTCGGATGACAGGGACCTCGAGAAATTCTCGCCGAACCCCTGAGTCTGGATCTGAAAGTCGGGTTTCTGATTCCAGTCTCCGTACGCCTCGTCGAGCGAGGCGACGGCGATTTCGAGCAGATCCTGAAACGGGTCGGGAACGGGACCGCGGGCTGCTGCCGGAACGAGCCCCGGGATCGCCGAGAACTCGGCCAGGGAGAGGCTTCCGCTGCGGTCGAAGTCGAACAGCTTGAAGTCACGGGCCGCGACCGCCTCGGGTCCCGGACCGGCGAGGTGCTCCTCTTTCGAAAGCGAACCATCGCCGTTCCGGTCGAGCTTCGCGAAGGCGTCGCGAAGGATCTGGTCGGCGGAAACAGCCCCCTCCGTGGAGGACAACACGGCAGCATCCCGGCGAGGGGTCAACTCCTCCCCGGCCGACAGTCTGCAGACGGCAAAGAGAAGAGTCCCGACGACGACGCGCCAGCGGCCACTGCGGTGGCGTCTGTTCGCGACTGTCATCCGGCCCTCCTGGGAAGCAGGGACTGTGGTCACCGAATCGGGGAGTGGAAGTATCAAGTCTTGGAAGTATCCAGTCGCGGAAGTATCCCGTTTCAGGTGCCCGCCCCGGGGCAATTTCCAGATCCTTGATACCTGGCCCTTGCTGCCTGCGACTCCTGCCTCTCTACGTCCGTTCTTCAATCGTCTCGCCGACCAGCCGCTGGACGATCTGCCGGGCGTCGATCCCTTCGCTCTGCGCGGCGAAGGTGGTGATCATGCGGTGAGTCAGGACGGGAGCGGCAACGTGCTGGATATCTTCCAGCCGAACCATGTAGCTGCCATGAAGAGCCGCGCGGGCCTTGGCCCCGAGGATCAGGTTCTGGACGGCCCGTGGTCCTGCCCCCCAGGCGACCAGCGGCTTGAGCCACGCCGGAGCGGTCGGGCCGTTCGGACGGGTCTTGCGCACGAGCCGCGCCGCGAACTGGTAGATGTGGTCGGAGACCGGCACCCGCCGTACGAGCTGCTGGTGGCGGATCACGTCCTCGGCATGCAGCAGATGTGTCAGCTCGGGAAGTGCCGCCCCGGTCGTCGTCCGGGCGATCTGGATCTCCTCCTCTTCCGTCGGGTAGTCGAGCTCGATCAGGAACATGAACCGGTCAAGCTGGGCCTCGGGGAGGGGATAGGTCCCTTCCTGCTCGACCGGGTTCTGCGTTGCGAGCACGAGGAACGGCGGCGCGAGGGTGTAGGTCTTCCCCAGGACCGTCACCTTGTGCTCCTGCATCGCCTCGAGCATCGCCGCCTGGGTCTTCGGCGGGGCACGGTTGATCTCGTCGGCCAGGACGATGTTCGCGAAGACCGGGCCGTGGACGAACTGGAACTCGCGACGTCCTTCAGGTGTGTCCTGGAGGATGTCGGTCCCGGTGATGTCCATCGGCATCAGGTCGGGCGTGAACTGGATGCGGCTGAACTGCAGCGACATCGTCTCGGCGAGCTTGCTGACGAGCAGTGTCTTCGCGAGCCCCGGAACCCCCATCAGCAGGGCGTGTCCGCGGGCGAAGAGGCAGATCGCCAGCCGATCGATGACCTCGCCCTGGCCGACGATGACCCGGGCGAGTTCTTTCCGAAGCTTCGTATGGACATCGCGCAGCTCGTCGATGAGTTCGACATCGTCATCGCTGAGCCGTTCGGTGATCGCAGCACTCATAACGTTCAAGCCTTCGGTCGGAAGGAAAGGAGCGATCAAGACGCGATGTCTGTAGCCCCACGGCGAGCGTACCCCGTGACAACGCCTCCTGCAACGAGGAGGAGACGTCTGATTCGACCAAAACGTTTGCAACTTTTTCCGCGGAAGTTGTCACAGATGCCTGGCCCTTCTCCCGTCGCATCCAACGCCCGTTCGGCATCGCCCCCCGGTTGTTGGTGAGACGATCATTCGTGGCGCTTATCGCCTGGAGACCGCATAGCAGGCGTTCCTGCAGCCCTGCCCATTCACATCCCGTGCCGCGGGGTTGACCGTTCTTCATTCCTGACGAACAATCCCTCGACCTTGAATCGTGCCGTGCATCGTGAGCGGCGTGAGAGAATTCGGGGGAGTCACCCCTTTGGTGTGACGACGCGGTGGACGACAAGAACGTCCCGCGGTGAACATGGAGGGCACACCGCGTGCCCGTGACCAGCGCCCCCGTCCCCCAGGAACATGGCTCAAATGGACCCGTTGCGAATGGAACGCCATTCCCCGATCGATCCGCAGAACAGCGGCGACTACACCCGGACCCGGCAGATGACGATCGGGGACCTGCTCCTCGAGAACCGGATCATCTTCCTCGACGGGCCCATCCATGACGGGATGGCGAACCTGATCGTCATGAAGATGCTGTACCTCCAGACCGAGAGCCGGCATCAGGACATCCTGCTGTACATCAACTCGCCCGGCGGCTCCGTGAGCGCGACCCTGGCGATCTACGACACGATGCGGTTCCTCGAGTGCGACGTCGCGACCTATTGCGTCGGCCTCGCCGCTTCGGGCGCGGCCGTCCTCATGGCGGGCGGAACCATGGGGAAGCGGTTCCTTCTCCCGCACGCCAAGATGATGATCCACCAGCCGTACGGCCAGGTCGGCGGGCAGGTCTCGGACATCGAGATCCAGGCCCAGGAGATCATCGATACCCGCGAAGTGCTGAACAAGATCCTTTCGGAACACACCGGTCAGCCGATCGAGCGGATCGCCAAGGACACCGAGCGCGACCGCTATCTGCACGCGATCGCGGCCAAGGAATACGGTCTCGTCGACGAAATCGTCAGCCGTCCGGAGAAGAAGAAGAAGGCGGCGACTCCCGCCGGGTGATCCCGGTTCGGCCCGTTGCTCCCGACCTTCCCCCCTTATCGCACACCCCACGAACACTCCGAACATGACCACCCTCGTCCCCTACGTCATCGAGAAGTCCGGCCGCGAAGAGCGGGCCATGGACATCTACAGCCGGCTCCTCAAGGACCGGATCATCTTCCTCGGGAGCCAGGTCACCGACCAGGTCTCGAACGCCATCGTCGCCCAGCTGCTGTTCCTGCAGTTCGACGACCCGAAGGCGGACATTCATATGTACATCAACAGCCCCGGCGGCTCCGTGACCGCCGGTCTCGCGATGTACGACACGATGCAGTACATCACCTGCGACGTGGCGACCTACTGCCTCGGCCAGGCGGCCAGCATGGGAGCACTGCTCCTGACCGCCGGCGCCCCGGGGAAGCGGCATTCTCTGCCGAACTCCCGGATCATGATCCACCAGCCCCTCGCCGGGATGGAAGGGACCGCTCTCGAGCTCGAAATCCACGCCAAGGAGCTCATCAAGATGAAGCGGAAACTCAATGAAATCATGATCAAACACACGGGAAAGACGATCGAGCAGATCGAGAAGGACACCGACCGCGACAACTTCATGTCTGCCGAGGAAGCGGTGGAATACAAGCTGATCGACAAGGTCCTCGACCGTCTGCCGCACCCGCTCCCGGGCGCGTCGTCCTAGTTGGGCTTTGCCCATCGGGCCAAACGTGAGAGAATTCGGGGGCCGCGGAACCCGGAGTGGATCTGCGGCCCCCGACTGTATTTTCAGACCAGGGATGGCGTGTTGATGGCTCCTGCCAGGACAGGGATGTCGCTGCAGTCCGCACGAAGGCGGTGGATGACCGCTGCCGCCGGCGCCGCGCTCTCGATGCTGACCGCCGCCGGGTGCGCCAGCCGCGGCAACGTCGACGCTCTCGAATCCCATCTTCGCCAGACCCAGGACCAGCTTCGCCGCTCGGAACAGGAACTCGCCAGGACCCGGTCCGAGCGGGACACCGCCCGCCAGGAGACCGAGCTGGTCCGTCAGCAGGTGGCGAGTGCCGGGGTGCTCCGCGAAGCGATTCTTCCCGAGCACACGCAGGCGCTTGCCCGCATCGCGAATCTCTCGATCAACAAGATGATGTCGGGCGGCCGGGACAACGACGGCGACCACCGCGACGAAGCGCTGCAAGTGATCGTCTCCCCCCTCGATGGCGACGGCGATCTCGTGAAAATCGCCGGCAAGCTCGAGATCGAGGCCTACGACCTTTCGAAGTCCGGTGAAGACAAGCGCATCGGCCGCTGGCAATTCGACGCCGCCGACGCTCGCAAGCACTGGCACAGCGGCTTTCTGACCTCCGGCTTCCAGTTTCACCTCCCGTGGCAGGATGCGCCTCCGCAGGGAAAAGACGTCCTCGTCCACGCCCGGCTCACGACCTCCGATGGCCGACAGTTCGACACGAACCAGACACTCGTGGTCAACGCCCGTGGCGGCGACCGCTCCCCCATCCGCCCGGCTCCATCCAGCGAACCGGGTCGGCTGCCTCCTCCGGCAGCACTCCAGCCCGCCCTCGAGCAGGCCAACACCCGCAAATCCGCCCGGTCCGCCGTCGAGGAGGCGGAATCGTTCCAGCCGCTCCCACAGATGTCCCGCCCGCTGAAGAAGACGGCGGAGGCCTCACCGGTCGCCGCGACGCGTGAGTCCTCTCAGGCCGACACGACCGTCGAAGTCGGGAAGGCGGAGCTCAAGTTCGATTTCGACGACGCCCCTCAAGAAGCAAGCCCGTTCCGGACCGTTTCAGGAGAGACGGTCTTCGGGAGCGGCAACGGGAGCGGAAGCAAGTTCGACAAATATCGCCCCTCTGCCTCCGACGAGCAGGCGCGGCCCGAGGTCGTTCCGCCGCCGCGGGATCCCGAGGAGCCAGTCCCGCTCCCCGGCAAGCCATCGACCGCTCGACAGCTCGCCCCTCCGGCCGTTGGGGGGAAGGCCGACGACGCCCCTCGTCCGCTCCCTGGCAAGGCGTCGACCGCCCGCCCGAGCGTACCATCGGCCTCTGGTGAGAACGCTGACGACGCTCCCCGTCCGCTCCCCGGCAAGACATCGGCGTCGCGAACAGTCTCGCCGCTGATCCCGGCCGGGAAAGCTGAAGACGCTCCAGGGTCTCTACCTCCCTGGATGCCGGAGTCCCGGTCCATCGAGAGGTTCCCCCAGGCGACACGTTCCGACGAGGCAGCCCCGCCGTTCCCCCGCGGGCTCTCGACGACCTCCGACGTCTGGACTGACGAAACGATTCCACGCCTGCGGTAGCCGGCCGGCTCAATGCGGGCTCCGATTCTGAAGCGGGTTCCGGGCGGGTATGCTCTGGCGTCGGCGCCGCGCGACCTGCCGCGAGCGTGACGACTCCCTTGTCCCCCTTCGCCCGGACGATGTTTCTCGATGCCGTTGACTCTCACGCTCCGGTCCGGTTCCACCATTCCGCTCGAGGTGGAAGGGATCCTTCCTGAGATCGTTCGAGGCCTGACGGTCGACGAGATCGAGAAGCTGCCGGTGTTCTTCGGGAACAGGTCGATTCCGCTTGCGGAGCGATTTCAAGTCGCCGGCTCGGCCAGCGAGGATTCGACTCTCGTCTGGGAAGGAGACTGCGCGAGCGTCAAGCAGATCGGCGCAAAGATGACGGCGGGCGTCGTCCGCGTCTCGGGAAACGCGGGGATGCATCTCGGGGCGGAAA
>JAEYWB010000596.1 GCA_023429275.1 Planctomycetota bacterium | reverse complement strand
CCCGCGGACCGCTCGACCGTACTGGCCGAGTACCAGTCCGCCCTGCAGATGAAGGGGGACCCGCTCAAGGGGCGGGAGCTGTTCGCGAAGAACTGCGTCACCTGCCACAAGATCGGCGACCTCGGCGTCAACGTCGCGCCGGACATCGCCGACTCGCGGGTGAAGACGCCGGTGCAGCTCCTGACCGACATCCTCGACCCGAACAAGGCGATCGACAACAACTACTTCAGCTACACCGTCGTCGACGTGACGGGGCAGATCCACACGGGAATCCTCTCGGCCGAGACCGCCTCTTCGGTGACGCTCCGGCAGCCGGAGAACAAGACGGTGTCGATCCTGCGGTCGGACATCGATGAGATCCGTTCGAACGGCGTCTCGCTGATGCCGGTTGGTTTCGAGAAGTCGATCACGCCGCAGCAGATGGCGGACCTGATCTCGTTCATCAAGAACTGGCGGTACCTGGACGGCCAGGTGCCGAAGGATGTGATCCGGTAGGGGAAGAGCAGGGAGTGGAGAGTTGGTCGTGGGCAGCGGGTGGCTGCCCGGCCCCACCTCTTGTTGCCAACGACCCATTACGCGACCTGCTCCATGATCGAAGTCGAACTCAAGTACCGGCTTCCGCCCGAAACCGACGTCGCAGCTCTGATTGCGCCGCTTGCTCCGCGAGTCATCCACTCGCAGGTTCAGCGGGACATCTACTTCCAGCATCCGGCCCGTGACTTCCGGCAGACGGACGAGGCGTTTCGGATCCGGTCGTTCGGCGACGAGAACGTCCTGACCTACAAGGGGCCGCTTCTCGACCGGGTGAGCAAGACTCGTGTCGAGACGGAAGTCTCGTTCGAGCGCGGCGACGCCGGCCGGGAGAGGATGCAGACGATCCTCCTCTCGCTCGGATTCGAGCCCCGGCCTCCCGTCGTCAAGGAACGGCTCGAATGCGAAGCGGTGTGGGAGGGGCAGACCGTTCACCTCTGTCACGATCGTGTGGAAGACCTCGGGGAGTACCTGGAGCTCGAGACGCTCGCTCCGCGCGACGGATGGGAGACCGCCCGCGACGCACTGCTGCGGCTCGCTGCCTCTCTCGGGCTCGGCGAGACGGAACGCCGCTCTTACCTGCAACTGCTCATTGAAACGAACGGAGTCGAGGAGTCGTAAGCCAAAGCAGCTCTGGCGGACTCTGCCCCGGCGGCTCACTCCGCGCGGAGTCCCGGCTCAGATGAGCCCCTCCCGCCATGGCCCGGTGATTGCGACCGTGATTCCCGGGACCTGGAGGTTCGCGAACAGCCAGCGGCCGTCGAAGGAGAAGGTGACGCCACACCAGTCGTCCGCCCGGTAGTCCTTCGCCTCCGCCCTCTTGCCCGCCGTCCTGAGAGATGCCTGGGCTTTGGATGAGCGGAAGTCGCTGTTGTTGAGTGCGAACGGAAAGACCTGTCCCGACGAAGTCAGCCCCTGGAGCCGCTTCGGCAGCTTGTCTCCCTCGCACAGGACGATCCCTCCCCGCGGGCTGACGGTCATGTTGTCCGGCATGTTGAGGATCTGTCGGGCCGGCGACTCGAAGAGCAGCGTCAGTTGCTCGCGGACCGGGTCGTACTGCCACACCTGGCCGCATTTGCCGGCACCGCCGTTCGTCGACGTCAGGATGACCCGGCCATCGGCAAAGGTGCAGCCTTCCAGGCGGGCGAACGTGCTCGCACCCCCCCGCCGGGCGGAGACGTAGACCCCCTGCAATGCGGTGTCCCCCGGCTCTCCGGACCGAATCTCTTCGACGTTTTCGATGGGAATCCAGCGAACATCGTACACGCTGCCGACGGCATGCCCGGACTGCAGATCGGCCGCTCCGACCGCCTGCAAGGCCGAAAGGGTGCCGCCATCGGCGAGCCTGCCCGGCGTCTGCGGGACGTACCGGTAAAAGCCGCAGACATAGCGGTCCTCGGTGAGGTAGACCGACCCCGACGCGGGATCGACCGCCACCGCCTCGTGGACGAACCTCCCCATCCCGCGGATCGGGACCGCCGACCGCTCATCCACCCCGTCGGGAGAGACCTCGAACACCCAGCCGTGGGTGTTGTCGAATCCCTGAGCTTCATCGGCGACGGTCTCTTCGCAGGTGAGCCATGTCCCCCAGGGAGTCGGACCGCCGGCACAGTTGCGGACGGTTCCTCCGAGAGCAGCGCGGCTCGAAAGCCAGCGTCCCCGGATGGAGTCGAACTTCAGGAGGGTGCATCCTCCGGCGGCGCGGGGGTCGTAAACGCCTCCGGCCGGTCCGAACGCGGGGCCGGCGACTTCGACCTCGTGATTCCGGATGAGCGTGACGATCCCATCCTTCTGGGAGACCACCGCCATCCCGTCGTGCAGGGGAGGGGTCGGCACTCCTCCCTCCATCGGGTCGCCGGTCCAGCCGAACGAAACGTAGCGAAAGCCTTCCGGCAGCCGCATGAGGTCGAGCCCCGTGGACTCATCGGCCGCCGGGCGGAGCGGTCCGTAGCCTGCGGTGAGGAGCGACTCGGGGCTCCCTTCAAGCCGGCAGGAGAGCCCGCTCCAGAGGGCAGCGAAGCCCGCTCCGAGAACGGAGCGCTCGAGAAACCGGCGGCGATGGAGGGATGGCATGCGGATTCCCCGACGATTGGCATTTCGGAGGGAGGGTGAGCGGAGCCGTCGTGCGGAACGCCGCCGTCCGGGCGACGATCGGCATCGGCTCAATTGAGGCACGCCGACAGCTTGCGGACGATCGCCGCTGCTGTAGAATTCCTTCTCACCCGCGGGTGTAACTCAGTTGGTAGAGTGACAGCTTCCCAAGCTGTATGTCGAGGGTTCGAATCCCTTCACCCGCTCCTTCCCGGTTCGTGGAACATTTGTTCCCAACCGGGCTTTTTTGTGCGCCCATGGTCGTCTCTCGTTTTCGGCGATGATTTCTCCCTGTACGTGTCCGATCTGCGGCAAGCCGCTCTCCCCCTCCGCGGCGGAAACCTCCCCCTTCTTTCCGTTCTGCTGCGCCCGCTGCAAGCAGATCGATCTCTACCGCTGGACCGAGGGGAAGTACGCGATTACGGAGCCTCTGAAGCCGGAAGACTTTCCGATGCCCGAGGATCCAGATGCCGGTGCCGACGGGCCAGGTTGAGGGCAACCCGCAGCGGAGTGCTGTTCGAACGCAGCCGGACCGCGACGGACTCGATCGGCGAACCGCTGCACCCGGTACAGAGTCAGGCTGTTTCTGGACCTAGAGCGGCTTGATCCGGATGTTCCGGAACTGGACCGGCTCGCCATGCCCGAGAAAGCCGATGTGGCCTGACTTGCGGAGCAGGCCCGGATGGTCCTTGCCGTCGGGCGTCTTCGGCTTCGAGGCCTCGATGACATCTCCGTCGACGATCGTCTCGCCGTTGAGGATCACGGTGACGTGCGAGCCGCGGCAGATGATCTCCTGCTCGTTCCACTCGCCGACTGCGCGGAGGTAGCCTCGCTTCGCCGGGATCACGCCGTAGACCGAGCCGTGGTACTGGTAGGGAGCGAGCTTGCTGTACTTGGGATGGGTGTTGTCGAGGACCTGGATCTCCATCCCCTCGGTGGCCACATGCCCCTTCGCGGGAGCACGGATTCCGACCCCGTTGTTTCCGTGGGGAGTGAGCTTGAACTCGAGCTTCAGGTCGAAGTCGGCGTACTCCCGCTCCGTCATCAGGTTGCCGCCGATCTCCGGGATGCAGGTGATCGTCCCGTCCTCGACCTTGTATCCGTTCGTCGCCCCCATCCAGCCGTTGAGCGTCTTGCCGTCGAAGAGCGGGACGAACCCGTCTTCGGCGGCTGCGGCTGTCGCTCCGAGCACGGTCACGACGAGGGCGGCGAGGAATCGCCGTGGAGCACAGTTCAGACTGCCGTCGCGCGTCATGCTCGATCGCCTCATGAACAGAGACCGGATCCCTTCAGGGTGCATCCGCTCGTTGGTGGTGGGACGTTGCTGAGCTGTCAACACTCTGCTCGCAGCTCGAGCTGGGGGCTGAACGCTGATGGCTCAGGGCCTGGAAAGTTCGAAGGACACCAT
>JAEYWB010000558.1 GCA_023429275.1 Planctomycetota bacterium | reverse complement strand
GGTGCAGCACGATCCAAACGGTCGCAGCGGAGTGGAACCGTCAAAGGACAGCTTCCGCGGCGTGAGGGCAATCCCGCAGTGTACGGCCGAAGCGGATCGCCGACGAGTCACCGGCGTCGTTCTCGCGTCCGCAGCGGGACTTTCGGAGCGAGTCCAGTTCGCCCCCGCCTGCTCCCCGCCGGGGGAGGCTCTTCGAAAGCTCAAGTTCTCCGCCAAGGGAACGGCGAGTCGAGGTCTTCGGTTTGCTACAACTTCGACTGCACCGGGGAGACCGCCGCAAATGAGAACACTGCTTCTGATGCGACACGCCAAGTCGAGCTGGGACAACCCCGCCCAGACGGATCATGAGCGTCCGCTGAACGACCGGGGCGAGCGCTCCGCACCCATCATGGGCCAGTGGCTCAGAGCCGAAGGGCTGACGCCGGACCTGATCGTCTGCTCGGACGCACGGCGGACCCGCGAGACCGCCGATCTGGTCGCCCCCGCGTGCGGTTACGAAGGGGAGATCGTCGTCTCGGGGGCCCTGTATCTCGCGAAGGTCAGCAACTGGCGGGATGTCCTGCGGTCACTCCCTGACCGTTCCCGCACGGTGTTGTGTATCGGGCACAATCCCGGGCTCGAAGACCTGCTCAGTCACGCGACAGGCCGGTATCTGGAAATGAAGACTGCGGCGATTGCCCGGCTCAGCCTCGACCTCCCGAACTGGGCAGCTTGGGACGAGACGCTGCCACCCCAGCGGGAGGAGGCGACCGTCACCTACGTGAGGAACGTCGCTCGCGAGTTCGACCTCGATTGACCAGGAGAACCTGGGGCGCGTGGCCCTGGCCGCACGGGGGATCACCCCGCGACTCGTGCTCAGCCGGCTCGCGACCGCGCGAAGGAAGCCATCCATCTGGGGGCGGTCAGGAGCACAGTCGCTGCGATTCCCGTCGCCGCACCCGCCATGTCGGCGGCCCAGTCGAGAAATTCCGCCTGTCGGCCCACCGGAATCTGCAGCAGCTCGTCTGCCGCCCCATAGAGAGCAATGGTCGCGAGCGTGACGACCGGCCAGTTCGCGAACCGGACCTGTCCCCACAGGCTGAGCAGGAGGCCGAGGCCGAAATACCCCAGGAAATGCCAGTGCTTGTCGGTTCCGGGAAGTGTCGAAGGGATGTTCGAGACCGGCGTGTGAGTCGCCGCGAACATCAGCGCGACGTAGGCCCCGAGCACCCAGGGGACCAGGACGACGACGCGACGCAGAAAACCGTGGATCCGATTCATGAATTCCCCGAAGGGATCGTCATCCATGAAGATCCGGCAGACACGAGGCGACTGGTGCAATTCGATGCGGAATTATGCGGCGCGGACCGCGCAATGCCAAACGAATTTCGGGGGAAACAGCGGCCGGTGTCCGGCCGAAGAATCGCTGTAACCCGTCAGCCTGGTGATGCATGACGCAGCAGCCGGGAGACCGTGCGAAAGTGAGCTTTCCGGTTGCTTGAACAACCGGCCGCTGCGCGATGGAATCAGGAGACAGGACACCTTCCCTCACCGTCAGGCAGTTTCCATGGCCGATTCGGAACCCGATCTTTCGTCCCTCCCCCCGGCTTCGTTTGCGTCGCTTATTCAGATGCTGGCCGGGCAGGCTGCCCACGCGATGGGGCTGCTTCCCGACCCGAGCGGCAAGACCGACGTCAGGCTGCCCCTCGCGAAGCACTTCATCGATCTCCTGTCGCTTCTCCAGGAGAAGACGAAGGGGAATCTCACCGGGCATGAGCACAACGGCCTCGAGCAGGCCCTGCACGAGCTCCGCCTGCTCTATGTCGACCGGAGTGCCGGAGGGGCGGACTCGAAGCCGGAGTCTGACGACGCTCCGAAATCGTAAAGGGGTCCTTTCCTCTCGCGAGGGGCCTCGCCACAATAAGATATTCCGCGTGTCAGGTGCTTTCCCCGGCCCTTCGTGAGCCGGGGTAAGGCGGTCTGTACGGCGTGCCGGCGGTCTGTGACAAACAGGTTGAGGAGTTGACACCGTGATTTTTGGATGGGGAAAGAAGAAAGAGGAAGAAGACGAGGAAGAAGAGATCGAACTCGTCACGTTCCAGGGGTCGCTGAATGGTGTCACTCCGGACCTCAAGGAGAACGCGAAACTCGTTCAGGCAGGGCTGGTCCGGGCCAAGGAACTCGTCACGGAGGCGCTGTCGCAACGGGCCGAACTGATCCGCCTCGAGCCCAAAGGGCAGGCGGCGGTGGCGACCTTTTACATCGACGGCATCCCCCATCCCGGCGAGCGGATGCCCGCCCAGGCCGGGCTGGCGATCACTCAGATGCTCAAGCTCCTCGGCGGGCTGAACATCAAGGAGCGGGGCAAGCCGCAGTCAGGGGGCATCAAGGCCCAGTTCAACGAGCTTCCCTGGGAAGTCCGGATCGACAGCAGTCCTCTCAAGGAGGGGGGCGAGAGGCTGATCGTCCGGATGCGGAACACGAAGATTCCGTTCGAGTCCCCGAACGATCTCGGCTACTCGGACAAGATCAAGGAGAAGATCAAGGAACTCGCCGCCGGCAAGCAGGGACTGATCCTCGCGGCCGGTCCGCCGCTCTCGGGCGTCTCGACACTCGTGCTGGCGATCGTCCGCGGGATCGACGCCTACATGACGACGATCTTCTCGACATTCGATCCCGGGCGGGATATCGCCCACGTCAGCCACTTCAAGGGGGAAGAGGGAGACGACATCCGGAAGACGGTTGTCCGGGCAAAGCGTGCGGAGGCGGAAGTCCTCTACATGGAGCCGATCCGCAGCGCGGAGTTCGCGAAGATCGTCCTGGAGGATTGCGAAGACGTCACGATGATCTCGGAGTTCGCGGCCAAGGATGCGGCGGACGCCATCGTGCGGCTGTGCCAGCTGACCGGCGACCCAAAGACCGTTGCGGAGCGACTCAAGGGGGTCTTCTCGCAGAAGCTGGTGCGTATCCTGTGCGACAAGTGCCGCCAGGCGTTCCGGCCCAATCCGAAGCTCCTCGAGAAGGTCGGACTGCCGCCTGAGACGAAGGTTCTCTACCGCAAGTACGAGCCCCCCGCGGAAGACTCCGACGAGGAACCGGAACACTGCGAAAAGTGCAACGGGACCGGGTTCTTCGGCCGGACCGCCATGATCGAGCTGATCGAGAACAGCGAAACGATCAAGGGAATCATCCTCGCCGGGGCGGATGCGGGAGCACTGCGAGCCGCGGCGCGCAAGGAGAAGATGCCCTCACTGCAGCAGGACGGGCTTCGGCTCGTCGCGCAGGGGAAGACGTCTCTCGAAGAGCTCCAGCGGGTCTTCAAGGGAGAGTGACGTCGCCCGGAACTCGCGGCATCGTTCGATGGCCCAGGTTTCAGCGACTGAAGCCTGGGCTTGTTCGTTCAGGACTGTCGCAAGATCAGCCTGGATCGCTGTCGAAGAGAAAGGTGGCCCGTCTTCCGGTGACTTGCGCGCCGCGCCGGCCAAACATTCGCCCGCTTTCGCGCTGCGGCGGCATGACGACGTTGCGCCCGGCATGGTCCTTTTCTTCTTGCGATGCCGGCATTCGGAATGCAGCATAGGGGTGTCGCCGCCGGTCCCGGACAGAGAGATCTGTCGAACGCGGTCCGCCGGAACTCCCAGGACGAAAGCCTTCCCATGAAACGCTTCTTGAGCGGTCTGCTCCTGCTGGTTCCGATGATGCTCTCGGTCGCCAGGGCCGCCGGACCGGATGCCGCGAAGCTGACGGCCGCCCGGAACAAAGGGATCGACTTTCTGAAGAAGAGCCAGAGCGACGACGGGACGTGGACCTCGTCCGAAGCGGTCGGGATCTCGGGGCTCGCAATCTACGGGCTCCTATCGGCCGGCGTTCCGGCAGACGATCCAACGGTCGCGAGGGGACTGGCAAAGCTCGCCAGCTTCGCCCAGGAGGACGGCCGGATCTGCGCGTCGGGGAGCCGGATTTCCGCCTACGAAACGGCGATCGCGATCATGACCCTGAGCCAGGGAAACAGCTCCGGGAAGTACTCGGCGATCATCGAGAAGGGGGACAAGTTCCTTCGCGGCATTCAATTCGGTTCAGCGGGGGACATCGACAAGACTGATCCCCGCTACGGAGGAACCGGTTACGGGCCCGGCGGCGGACGGCCGGACCTCTCGAACACGACGTTCTTCCTGGAGGCGCTCCAGGCGGCCGGAGCCACGAAGGACGATCCGGCGGTGCAACGCGCCCTTGTCTTCGTGTCGCGGTGCCAGAATCTCGAGAGTGAATTCAACACGTTGCCCGAAGCCGCCAAGGTGAACGATGGCGGCTTTTTCTACTCGATTTCGAGTACCGGTGCCGGGG
>JAEYWB010000445.1 GCA_023429275.1 Planctomycetota bacterium | reverse complement strand
CCTGTTTGAAGACGAGCTCATTCTCAACTGTCACATCGACGACGTATTCGAGTTCCTCATCCGCCCGGCCAACGTCATCAAGGTGAGCGATCCGTCGACAGGGCTGCGTTTCGTCAATCCGCCCGAGATCATCTCGCTCGGCTCGCGGATTCACTTCGAGATGGTCGGAATGGGACAAGTCCAGAAGATGGAGCACGAGATCGTCGCCCTCACCCCCCCGCAGCTCATTGTCGAGGAGCAGCGGAAAGGGGTGATGAAGAAGTGGCGGCACGAGCACATCTTCGAAGCCCAGGGGCGCTCGACACGTCTCATCGATCGCATCGAGTTCGAGCCCCCGGGAGGACTCGTCGGCTTTCTGCTGACCGAGTCCAAGATCATGAGCCTGCTCGAGGATGGGTTCTTCTACCGCCAGAACGAGCTGAGGCGGCATCTCGAGAAAGGGAGCGTCACATGAGTCAGCTGCCGCGACTGCCGCAGCGCGGCCGTGCCCGCGAACGCGAACCGGCCGTGACGAGCGAGCAACGCGACGCTGGGACTTTAATCGCGCTCATCGCGGTCATCGCCGTGTCGGCCGGCTTCCTCGGCCTGACCTGGATGGTCTTTCCGCAGGTGATCGTCGTCGTCGCCCTCATGGCGGGGGCAGGGCTGTTCTTCGTCCTGCACTACGTCACCTGGGGGCGGGCTCTCAGCCGGTTGCGCGAGCGGGAGGGAATCGAGGAAGCTCCGCTCCCTGTCCCGCCGATCGCCAGCGGTCTCCCGCCGGAGCTCGAAGAAGACCGCGGCGGGATCGACGTGGAGCGGGAGTGACCTCCCGCAGCGGGCTTACGACAGAGCCGGGTTCCACCAGGCAATCGCGCCGCGACGCGATTGCCGCGGGGTTCGAAGCGCTCCCCGCGGGCCAACCCGTCAATTGTTGAGCAGCTGGCGAATCATCATGATCGCCGCCGGACCGACGAGGACCACGAAGATCCCCGGGAAGATGAAGAGCACCAGCGGGAAGATCATCTTCACCGCGGTCTGCTGAGCCTTTTCTTCGGCCATCTGCCGGCGCTTCGTCCTCATCGACTCCGACTGAACGCGGAGCGCGTTGCCGATCGAGCCGCCGAACTTTTCCGCCTGGATGAGAACGCCGACGAGCGCCTTGACGTCATCGACACCGGTCCGGATGCCGAGGTCGTGGAGCACTTCGCGACGGGGACGGCCCATCTGCATCTGCAGGTTGCACATCGAAATCTCGCCGCAGATTTCCGGAGCTCCCTCCACGAGCTCTTCCGCAACGCGGCGGAGGGCGATGTCGAGCCCAAGTCCCGCCTCGACGCAGACGACGAGCAGGTCCAGCACGTCCGGCGTCTGCAGGAAGATCGCTTCCTGCCGGCTCTTCTTCAGGATCACGACGACAATTTCGGGAAGGTAGAACCCGATCCCGGCACCGATCACGAGACGGATCAGGCCGTCGAGGTTCATCCCCGTGGTGACAAACGCGACGATCCCGCCCGCTAAGGCGCCGACGATGAGGCTGACCATCTTGATCGCCAGGTAGAGCGTCGGAGCATGCGGCGAGTGAAAGCCGGCATTCGACAGCCGGATCTTGAGCTGGCTCTGCTCGAGCTCGGTCTTCGGCTGGATCGCCTTCGACAGCGTCGGAGCGGCCATCTTGAGCATCGAGCCGACGGAATTCTGCTGTCCGTCGACGTTCCGCTTCCGCGGATCCTTGAGTTCTTCGAGGCGGGACGAGGCTCGGCTCTCCCCACCGGAGAAGATCGACAGCAGCGCCCACACGCCGAACGTGATGGCGCCGAAGATCGCAATCGGAAGGAGAGAGGAGATCGTCATGGCTGGGGAGAGGAGGACCGAGGATTTAGGATTCAGGATCTAGGAGCCAGGGCATTGAGGAGCAATGGAGGGGAAGAGGAAGACACTTGGCGCGTCAGAACTTCCTGACTCCTGTCTCCTGGCTCCTCCTTCCTCACACTTTGATTGCAATGATCTTCTTGATCGTGAACGCACCGAGGAGCTGCAGGACGATCGCCACGCCGACCATCTGCCGGCCCAGGGGATCGGTAAACAGCAGCATCACGTAGCTCGGATTCATGCGCCACACGGCGAAGAACAGGGCGACCGGCAAGGCCATCAGCACGATACCGCTGATGCGGCCTTCCCCCGTCAGGGCCTGCACCTGCCCCATGATCTTGAACCGCTCTCGGATGATGTGGGCGATCTTGTCGAGGATTTCCGCCAGGTCGCCCCCCGACTGCCGCTGAATCGCCACCGCCGTGGCGAAGAACTTGAAGTCGAGGTTCGGCATGCGGGTGTAGACGTTCTTGAGCGACTGTTCGAGCGCAATGCCGAGGTTCTGCTCCTCGTACGCGACGTTCATTTCCTTCGCGATCGGATCCTGCATTTCGTCGACGATCAGCTTGATCGACGAAGCGAGCGAGTGCCCCGACCGCAGGGCCCGTGCGATGAGGGCCATGGCGTCCGGAAGCTGCTGGGCGAACTTCTTGAACCTCCGCCCCCGCCGCCAGACGACGTACATCAGCGGCAGCGAGCCGCAGAAGATCGCGACGAGAGGCAGGAACATCGGGTTGATGCTCGTGAACATGATGAGCGTCGTCGGAAACGCCGCGGCCCCCATGCAGATCAGGATGAAGGTCTCGATCGAGATCGGCATATCGGCCTGAATGAATGTCTGCTTCAGGTTGCCGAACCGGTTGCCGAGGGCCGAGAGCGCCCCTTCCAGTCCCTTCAGGCCCTCCTGCACGAGCGCTTCGCGCGTCACCGGGGCCTGGTCCGCTCCCAGCGCTCCCTTCTTGCGGGCGAGGATCTCCAGTCGCTCCTCCACCGAGTTGCTCCGCAGCTCGTTGACGAACATCAGCACCGCCCCGATCACGCCGGTGACGCCGATAAAGGCGGCGATTGAGATGTACATCGGATCCATAGTCGTCGGTCCTGTCATGGGCGATCACCGGCGGTGCGAGGATCGCGGTGCCTCATCGAGGCGGGGGGACATCAGGCGGCAGTCGCAGGGATCAAGTGCACCGGCTGCCGACGGCATTCCCGTCGGCAACCTCGCGAACCATTCAGGAGAGCGCCCGGGGAGCGAACAGGTTGGCGGGGAGCCGCACGCCCGAGGCTTCAAGCCGCGGCATGAACGACGGCCGCACGCCGGTCGCCTCGAAGTGCCCGTACGCCTTTCCGTTGGCGTCGATTCCGTCCTGGACAAACCGGAAGATCTCCTGGGTCACAATCGTGTCCTGTTCCATGCCGACCACTTCCGTGATCGACGTGATCTTTCGCGGGCCTCCCTGCAGGCGGTTCGCCTGGATGATCATGTTGACCGCCGAGGCGACCTGGTGACGGATCGCCTTGAGAGGGAGCTCCGAACCACCCATCAGGATCAGTGTTTCGATACGCGAGACCGCGTCGCGCGGGTTGTTGGCGTGGACGGTGGTCATCGATCCTTCGTGACCGGTGTTCATCGCCTGCAGCATGTCGAGCGTTTCCGGTCCGCGGCATTCCCCGATGATCACGCGGTCGGGACGCATACGCAGGGCGTTCTTGACGAGGTCGGTCGCCGTGATGCGTCCTTTGCCTTCAATGTTCGCCGGCCGCGTTTCGAGCCGCAGGACGTGCTCCTGCTGCAGCTGCAGTTCCGCCGCGTCTTCAATCGTGATGACGCGGTGATCCTGCTGGATGAAGCTCGAGAGCGTATTGAGAAGCGTCGTCTTACCGGAGCCGGTACCGCCGCTGACGATGATGTTCAGCCGGGCCTTGATCGACCCTTCCAGCAGCATGACCATCTCCGGCGTAAAGGCACCGAAGTTGAGCAGGTCTTCCAGGGTCAGCGGACGCGACCCGAACTTACGAATGGTGAGCGAGGGGCCGTCGAGAGCCAGCGGCGGAATGATCGCATTGAGACGCGAGCCGTCCGGCAGGCGGGCATCGACCATCGGCGACGTTTCGTCGACCCGTCGGCCGACCCGGGAGACGATCCGGTCGAGGATCTGCAGCAGGTGGTCGTTGTCGCGGAACGTCACCTCGTGCTTGATGATCTTGCCGTGCTTTTCCACGAAGACCCGCTTGGGGCCGTTGATCATGATGTCCGCGATCCCGTCTTCCTTCATCAGGATCTCGAGGGGACCGAAGCCGAACGTCTCGTCGAGGACTTCTTCGATGAGCCGCTCCCGCTCCGAGCGGTTGAGCAGCGGATTCTCGGTGTCGCACAGGTGCTCGACGACGAGACGGATCTCGCGGCGCAGCGTGTCTCCCTGCAATTCGCCGAGGCGGTTCAGGTCGAGCTTGTCGACGAGCTTGCTGTGGATCAGCCGCTTGAGGTTTTCGAAATCCTCCGCCGACGATTCACCGCGGCCGAACCCTCCTCGGGCACCGGGCATGGTCTTTTGCGGCATGGGACGGGGAGGGGCCATATCAAACTCCTTACGAAAACCGAGTCATCCGGAACGGGAACAGGGCAGGGAGGTCGCGCGGGCGAATTGGGGTGTCCGCCGCCGGGCGCCAGAGGGCCCGAGACAATCCCTTCCGTTCGAACATAGGTCACTTCCCGGAGGCAAGCGGCAACGTTTGGGCAAAATGTTGCGAATCCGCATCACCGGAGCGTCCGCCGTGGCCGTAAGGGTGACGGGTTGCGCCAAGAATGCCGTGCCGACTGGGATGTATCCCCAGCCCTGAGGAGCGAGCCCTGTTGGAGGAGCTCGCCGGACCGGTTGTGCCGCCCGTAGCAACTCTTCCCGTTGCGCCGGCTGCATCGCCCCGGACCGGCTTTGCCTTGGCCCGTATCGTCCCGATACGATCCGGTGCCGCACTCGGGCACATTCTTCAGCGGGGGAGGCCATGAACGCAGAGAGGCTTCAGAAGACAGTCTTCGGGAATCTCGAAGCCCTCGGCTTCCGTCCGGCGAATTGGCTGCCGATGCCAGACGTGTCGAAGACGCTCCGGCCCGCCTCACAGATCGCCGCCCGGCTCATGGCCATGGAGGCCCTGTTCACCTGGGTCTCGGCTCCCCCCGGCGCGGTCCCGTCCTCGGCCCTCATGAACTACGTCGCCCGCAGTTTGCTCCGTGACTGGCTGACGCCGGACGAGACGAAGATTCTCGACCTGCCCCGCGAGGAGGCACACAACGCGCACGTCGACGTCATCGGCTGGAGGCTCGAAAACATGTGGCCTCTCGCCTGGATCCTCGGGTTCGAGCCGACCCCGAACCTTCAGGCGACCCAGATCGACGACAAAATCAGCGCGGCGCTCATTCACGACTTTCTGCCTGGCCCCGACGGGTCGATCGACGACCTCTTGTCCCGGACGACTCCGCGGCCGACGGACGACGTGATCTCGCTGGAATACCTCTTCTACTGTGCCCACAACGCCGTCCGCAGTGCCCAACTCGGAGGGAGTACGGTCCCGAGGGGCTTTCATCCGGTCATTCACGGCGGGGCCGTCCACGAACGTCGACACGCGCTGACCTGGTCGCTCGCTCCCGGGACGGCCTGGGAGGAGACCGACCTCAGCACCTGATCGATTTCGCTTCGAACGCGGCGAAAAGAAAAAGCG
>JAEYWB010000428.1 GCA_023429275.1 Planctomycetota bacterium | reverse complement strand
GGCTTCGGTCCGAGCGCCTCGGGGCACCATTCCTCATGATCGATGGCGCCGGGCGATATTCTGATGATCGAACCGATCCTGCGATCCTGAAGGCGCTCGCCTCTCCCGCTGGAGGTGAACCGCAAATCACAGGGCCCTGACGATCGCGCGGGAAAACCGCTCGATAAAAAAACAGACCGCGACGAGTCGCGGTCTGTCAGGTTCAGTGTCGTGCCAGACTGACGATCACTCGTCGTCATCGCCCATGTCGAGGTCGTCGAGCGGTTCGGGCATTTCGTCTTCTTCTTCCGCCTCACGTTCCTTCTTCGCCTTCGCGGCGCGGCGGGCCCTGGGGGTCGAATCGAAGTCGTCGTCGTCCTCCAGCAGCGGACGGGGACGGGCGATGCCGTCGGTGATGACTTCCTTGATCGGCTGGATGAAGTAGAGCTTCTTCCCCTTCGAGCGGAGTTGCTCGAGCTTCTCGTCGGCCGCGGCCCGCTGGTCGAACGGGAACCGGGCCTCTTCCTTCAGGGTACCGCTGAACACACCCCAGCTGAGGCGCTTGCGGTCGGCGACCTTGGCCTTGCGGCGGGTCGGCTTCTTGGCGGCGGCCTTCTTGGCCTTGGCCGGCGCGGCTTCTCCCCCCGCTCCTTCGCGGGCGGCAACCGCTTCCGCTTCGCGGCGCTTATCTAGTCTGGTGGAACCACGGCGTGCGGCCATTCACGAATCCTCGAACACGATCGACGGACTGACTCACGAGACGACAGTGACCCGGAGGGGCCGAAACCTGCCGAAACGCTCAGGATAACACGGAATTTGAAAACCTCCAGACTGGAGGAACGGCTGTTGCCCGAGCCCGCCTCCTCCCCTGCCTCGTAGAAAAATCGACGCAAAGCATTTTAAAGAATGAGTTTGCGTTAGTTGCGACGACTCCGCTGACGCGGTGGCCTCATTGACGCCCCGCGCTGGAATGGCCCGGTGATTGACTTTGGTGTGACACTTCCGTCCAAGAAGTGAGCGCTGGCTGATCGCGCGAGCCGTTTGATCCTCGCCCCGGTTCAGGACGTTCCCCGCTGCGTTCCGGGAGATTTCCGACGGCCGGAGGCGTGGAAAACCCACGATTCGCGCGATTCGCCGTCACTGGCACCGCCATTGCAGATTCCAATCCACCGCATTCCGCGGAGGAACCTCATGACACATGCGTTCATTCGTCCCCGTTCGGCAGAGGCCTGCCTCGTCTCAAGTGCCGGAACGATCACCCAGAGAGAGATTGGTGACGCGGACGAGACGGTTTCGCGGGGGCATCGTGACTGGATCCGGCGCTGCTATGACGGCCCGGCCGGCATGCTCCTGCGGATCGGCAGCCTCCTTTCGCTCCACGAACCGCTCGTCGGACGACTGATCTCGGGCGGGGCGTTCAGCCTGAGGGGATGCCGATCGATCCTGGATATCGGGGTCGGCGCGGGGCAGGTTCTCCGGCATCTCCTGGCGAGTGCGGACCCGGACGCGAGGGTAACGGCGATCGCCCTGTCGACCGGCATGCTCCAGCGGACCCGCGAGAGCCTCCGAAGCAGCCGACCGACCCTGATGGCCGCCGATCTCAGGAGACTCCCGTTCGCGGATGACTCCTTCGACTGCATCACCTGCGGGTGGGTCCTGGAGTATCAGTCCGATCCCCGGCCCGCACTCCGGGAGTTGAGAAGGGTGCTGACGCCCGAGGGAAAGCTCCTGGTGCTGGCAACCGATGACACGCCCGCGGGAAGAATGGTCGGACGTCTCTGGTCGTGCCGCACCTTCACGGCCGACCTGCTGCGGACC
This sequence comes from Planctomycetota bacterium, assembly GCA_023429275.1. GTDB lineage: Bacteria > Planctomycetota > Planctomycetia > Planctomycetales > Planctomycetaceae > Planctomyces_A. The sequence goes on along the minus strand of JAEYWB010000428.1, from coordinate 2,134 downwards.
GCCTGCCGGGATGTCGGACTGCGATGGGAATGCCGGCACTGGTTGAGCCCGGTCCATCGCCTGCTGGGCGCCGGCGGGATCCTGTTTGAAGCGACGAAGCCCGGTGTCGAAGTACCGCCTCGCTCCATGAACGCGTCGCGATCACCGGCGTAGGGTAAGCCGCTGTCACGATCGTTTCGAACGGGACCGCGTCTTCGCCGCGATCCTTGTGAGGATCTGCTGCGCTCGCTGCTCCCCGTCACGCGATGCCGCCGACGAGGCACTCTGCATCGCCGTCAGAAGAACCTGTGCTGTCTTTCGGTACACCTCGAATTCCTGCTGGATCGCGCTCAGGTTCCCTCCGGCCTGGCGTGGAGTCACGTAGTCCCGCAGATACTGCTCGAGGACATTTCGCTTTCCCGCGGCGCTTGTGAAGCCGATGTCGTGGTCACGGATGTACCGCGAGACTTGAGCGGCACAGTCCCGCAGCCAGCGTCTCGCGTCCTGCCAGTCCTTCTTGTCGAGAGTGTCCGCTGCGACCCGTTCGTCGGCGTTGAGATCGCGATTGAGAGACTGCAGCTTCCCCTGCTGAGCGGCCAGCTGCTTCCGGACTGAAGCGAGCTGCGTGTCGAGCAACTCGATGGCCTGCCAGTCCCCTTCAATCGCCTGAAAGACTCTTTCGGCATCCCCTCCCGTTGCTGACGCGGCTCCGCCCATGGGGAAAGCTCCCGGTGGCGGGTTCGACTGGGAGGGAAACGTCGGCGCCGCGGCAGGGATTGGCAGGGGCGCCCGGAGACGGAAGACGATCTGTGGATCGGCCGCCGGCAAGGGGGCGGCCTGATCGAAGGTCGGGACGTTCTCCCCTCCCGAGCTGAAGAGCAGTCCGCCTGCCACCCACGACTCGACGTCCGCCGGCTGTCCGCCGACCGCCGCGAGCAGCCGCCGCGGGGTCAGCCATCCCGCGAGTCGCTGATGAACTTCCGGGGGAATGCGGATCAAGACATCCATCGGGCTGTTCGCCGGGCGAACCCACGTCCAGACGGCACACTGCGGCAGGTCCGGGACGGGGGCGAACTCCCACTGATAGGACGGCGGACGATAGGCGAGAGACATCTGGTCAGGTTGGAGGCGTGAGGCTGCAGGCGGGAGGAAGCGGCAGCTTCCCTGAACTTCTGGGGCCGGTGTCTGTACGGTCCTGCTCCCAGGAACGCCGGAAGAATCCGCGCGAGATTCCGGGGACTTTGGTGAATCGGTCTCCGGACGGCTCCATTCGCAGGATCCGAGTCAAATCGAGGTCGGCAAGTCTCCACGAAGAGAGCCGCGTCTTCTAGGCTCCACGGGTCCAGTGCCGTCGCGGCCCGAACTTCGTGCCGCACGGATCTTCGCCTCCATGAGCCGACCGTGAACGCATTTCGAGAGCAAAAGTGTGGACGTCTTTCCTGCGTTCTGTTCGACAGCACTCCCGAGGCTCTGCCCGAGCGTGTCGTCCTGATGTGTCACGGCTTCGGCGCCAGCGGCGAAGACCTCGTCCCGCTGGCCCCTGAGCTGGTGCGACTTGATCCGGCGGGACTCGCCCGCACGCGGTTCGTCTTTCCCGCCGCGCCGCTCGACCTCGCACAGTTCGGTATCCCGGGAGGCCGGGCCTGGTGGCCGATCGACATGATGAAGCTGCAGCGGGCCTCGCAGACGGGCGAGTTCCGCGACCTGCGGCGCGAAGTCCCCTCCGCGATGCCGCAGGTCCGCGAGCTCCTTTCCGAAACGGTCGACGTCCTGAAGAAAGAGACCGGGCTCGGGATCGATCGCTTCGTCCTCGGCGGATTCTCGCAAGGCTCGATGGCGACGACCGATCTGATGCTGCATCTCGACACGAAGCCGGGAGGGCAGATCGTCTTCTCCGGGACGCTCCTGTGTGAAGATGCCTGGCGGTCCCGTGCGAAGGGTCTGGCGGGGCTCAGGATCATGCAGTCGCACGGGACGATGGATAACATCCTGCCGTTCTCGCTGGCTGAAGAGCTGCGCGACCTGTTCCGCGACGGCGGAGCCGAGGTCGACTGGGTTCCCTTCCGGAACGGCCACACGATCCCCGGCGAGGCGATGCGAGCGGCGGCGAAGCTGATCGGAGCCGTCACCGGGTCATGAAGCGACGGCCGGCTCG
>JAEYWB010000195.1 GCA_023429275.1 Planctomycetota bacterium | reverse complement strand
ACAAATTGCTGACCGAGAGCCCCGGTTCACCCTCGGATGACGGCGGGATGGACCAGGAATTCTCCCAAGTCGTCACCGGGGGCTTTCCCATCACAAGAGGTGAAACAACCGGCCTCGCCAGAGGTCTGCGCCGTGGAACGTTGTAAGATTCCTCCCTCCTCAGCACGTTCACAGTCCCACGCCTTTTCATGAAGCTGGCAACCTACAACGTCAACGGAGTCAATGGACGCCTTCCCGTCCTGCTCCGGTGGCTGGAGTCCTCGGCCCCCGATGTCGTTTGTCTTCAGGAGCTCAAAGCCCCCGATGAGAAGTTCCCGGCCGCCGAGATCGAGAAGGCGGGTTACGGGGCGCTCTGGCACGGGCAGAAAAGCTGGAACGGAGTCGCCATTCTGGCGAGAGGCCAGCAGCCGGTGGAAAGCCGGCGGGGACTCCCTGGCGACCCCGAGGACCTGCACAGCCGGTACATCGAGGCCGCCGTCGGGGACCTGGTGATTGGCTGCCTCTACCTTCCGAATGGCAACCCCGCTCCCGGACCCAAGTTCGACTACAAGCTGCAGTGGTTTGAACGCCTGCGGAAGCATGCGAAACAGCTCTACTCCCGGGAAGAGCCGATCGTCCTCGCGGGCGATTACAACGTCATCCCGGAGGATCTGGATGCGTACAAGCCGGAGCGGTGGGTCGACGACGCACTCTTCTTCCCGGAGTCCAGGGCCGCCTACCGAAAGCTCCTGTCACAAGGATGGACCGACGCCATCCGGACGCTTTACCCCGAGCAGAAGATCTTCACCTTCTGGGATTACTTCCGTAACGCCTTCGCGCGAGACGCCGGCATCCGGATCGATCACTTCCTTCTCAATCACGCCGCCACGGAAAGACTGGCCGGGGGAGGAGTCGATCGCGAGGTTCGCGGCTGGGAGAAGAGCAGCGACCACGCGCCGGTCTGGATTCAGCTGAAAGCGAAGCCGCCTGAGGCGGAAGGACGACGTCTGAGAAAAGCTGAGGATTGAGTGAGGTGCCTGTCCCGGAACTCGCGAGCGAAGGGTCCATGACGGCATTGGCATGCGGCCTGCGGGGGCCTGTCATAGCGTTCCGACCTCCCTCCCAGGTTGTTGAGCAGATGTCCGATCGTCTGGAGAACTCCGACACCCGGGGCCTGGTCAGGCAGTTGCTGGCAACGGCCACGGAGCCCGTCCTTGTTCTGTGGGATCCCAACGGAATCATTACCGGCTGGTTCATGGGGGCTGAGAAGACGTTTGGCTGGTCCGCGACCGAAGTGCTCGGCAGGCCCGCATCGATTCTCTATACGCCGGAGGACCTGGCACTTGGAATTCCACAGTATGAAGTCGACGGTGCTTTAAAACGCGGGTATTCAGAGAACGACCGCTGGATGCTTCGAAAGGATGGAGCCCGCTTCTGGGCGAACGGGATATTAAGCCCCATCTTGTCCGAGGAGGGCGAGCTGATCGGGTTTGGCAAGATCCTCCGTGACCGGACGGACTCCCGCACCCAGGTGGAGGCACTCGAGAAACTCATCGAGAAGCTCCGGCAGGGAGGGGCCGCCAGAGCCCTCTCCATCAGCACGGTCGCCCACGAGCTGCGAGGGCCGCTCTCTGCGATCTCGAACGCGGTCCACGTCCTTCAGCTGACGTACTCCGTGACGGAACTCGGGACGGCGGCGCTGGAGATCATCGCCCGGCAGTGCCAGTCGATGACCCGGCTCGTCGACGATCTTCTCGACGCGAACCGTCTCCAGATCGGCAAAGTGCAAGTCCAGAAACCGCGGCTCGCCCTGGGGGATGTCGCGAATGCTGCCGTCGAAACGTGTCACGCCCTCATCACACAGCGCCGACAGCTTCTGGAAGTGATTTCGCCGGTGGGGCCGGTCTGGGTGAACGGTGACTTCGACCGTCTGCGGCAAGTGTTCGTCAACCTGATCCAGAACGCTTCCAAGTTCACACCGGAAGGGGGCAACATCTGGGTGAAGGTCTCCACAGAAGGCCCCGAGGCGGTCATTCACGTCGAGGACAACGGATGCGGAATCGCCCCCGATCTGCTTCCCCGGATCTTTGACATGTTTACGCAGGCCGACGACGCCGTGGGGACCCGGCAGGCCGGCCTGGGACTGGGCCTCTCGATCGTCAAGGAGATTGTGTCGCTGCACGGCGGGACGGTGCAGGTGCGAAGCGACGGGATCGGGATGGGAGCTGAATTTACCGTAAGAATCCCCGCGATCGCCGATGGGACCGCACCGGAAGGCCCTGGACTGGGCTAGTGGAGGATGACGGGCTCGACCTAGGATTCTGCCCCGCCCGCCGAGTCCTCGAGATTGGTCCTGTCTGTGAATCAGATCCTCTTCCTCTGCACCGGAAACTATTACCGGAGCCGATACGCCGAAATCCTCTTCAACCATCTGGCCGCCCCGGTGGGGCTTCGCTGGAAGGCAGACTCTCGCGGCCTGGCCCCCGACGATCGCAACCCCGGCCCCATGAGCCGCCACACCGTCGCGGCCCTCCAGGCGGCGGGTATTCCGATTGCAATGCCGATGCGCTCGCCGATCGAGCTGACTCAGGCTGTCCTCTCCGCGGCCGACCTGGTCGTGGCGGTGAAGGAAGCCGAGCACCGGCCGCTGCTCGAGCGTCTCTTTCCGGACGCGGTGGACCGCGTCGAGTTCTGGCACGTCCACGACCTGGACTGCGCCGGTCCGGAGGAAGCCCTGCCGCAGCTGCGCGGTCACGTCGAACGGCTCATCGCCCGGCTTGCCGATCGCCAGGGAACCGCGGATTCGTCGGCTCTCATGGCCCGCTCGGCTTGAAGACGGTCAACGCCAGCGGCGGAACCGTGACATTGAGCAGGTAAGGACGCCCCTGCGCCGAGATCGGCGCGGCGTGGACCGTCCCCAGGTTCCCCTGGCCGCTCCCGCCGTAGAGGGGCGCGTCGCTGTTGAGGATCTCCATCCAGTCACCGCCGGACGGAACTCCGATGCGGTAATTCCGCACGGTGTCCGGCGTCCAGTTGAGAAGGACGAGCAGGGGACTTCCGCGGCCCGGACGGCGGAGGTAGCCGTAAACACTCCGTGCCGCGTCGTGGGCCTCCACCCACTCGAATCCCGCCGGATCGGCGTCGAGTTCGTGCAGGGCGGATTCTCCCCGGTAGAAGGTGTTGAGGTCGCGGAGGCTGCCAGCCGTTGAAGTCCCCAAGGACCGAGACCCGGGCGGCATTCGGCGCCCAGACCGCGAACCGGCAGCCCGGGCGACCATCGACAGGTTCAGGATGTGCCCCGAGCTTCTCGTACGCCTGCACATGGGTCCCTTCGGCCCCCCGGTTCCGGGAACGAGATGAAGCCGAAGGATGCGCCATCGCAGAGAGAGGTCCTCCAGGGGGGCACGCCGAGCGGATAGAATCGTCTGGAGGTTGTGATGCCGCTGACGCTCTACACCATTGGTCATTCGACTCATCCGTTCGATGTCTTCCTGGCACTGCTGACCCGGAACGGCATTGAGCACCTGGCGGACATTCGCCGTTTTCCGGGGTCGCGGAAGTATCCGCAATACGGCCGGGACAGCCTTGCCTCATCGCTCCCCGAGGCGGGCATCCGTTACTCGTGGATCGAGGCCCTCGGCGGTCGCCGAGAGAAAACAGAACACGGGGCTTCCCGGAACCTCGGGCTTCGGAACGAGAGCTTTCACAACTACGCCGACTACATGGCGACCGAGCCGTTCCGGGAAGGGGTGCGGCAGCTTCTCGAGGGGGCAGGGGAGAGGCGGACAGCGTTCATGTGCTCGGAGAGCGTCTTCTGGCGGTGCCATCGACGGCTCGTCAGCGATTACCTGGTGGCCAACGGGATTTCGGTGCAGCACATCATGCCGTCGGGGGACCTGCGTCCTCACACGCTCACCACTGGAGGGAAAGTGGTGGACGGCGAAGTGACCTACCCGGCCGAGAACAGCAGTCGAGGCAGGACGCTGTTCGAGTAGCGACCTGGTGAGAGGAGGTCCGGTCCAGCGCCGGCTTTCTCCGGACGATGCCGCTGCCGCACGGCCTTCCAGGCCAGCCCTTTGAGGG
>JAEYWB010000109.1 GCA_023429275.1 Planctomycetota bacterium | reverse complement strand
TCGACAGGCTCCAGGTCCGATGGACCTGGCTGGATGAACGAATGGCCCTTTGGGCCGGAAGAGACACGATCAGGCCACAGCACTCAAAACCTCAGCAGATACTGCGACTCGCCACCTTCAAAGGACTCGCCTGGAAGGGCGTGCGGAGAAGTGGCCGTCCTACCGCTACCGCTGCTGTAGGTATTCCTCGAGCCTCTCCGCCTTGCGGACGAGGTAGGGAATGTGGCGGTTGTTCGCCTCGACGAACGCGGCGAGGAGCCGGAGATGCTCCTTGAACTGCTCGGTGAACTTCGCGTTCTCCTGATCGCGCCAGGTGCTGCTGAGCGTTTCGAGCTGTCCTGAAAGGACGCCTGCCTGGTCGGCCAGCGTGTTGTTGAACTGCTTGAGCCTCAGCGCGAACGCGCGAAGGTCTTCGGGGTTGGCAATTGCCTGGGCCATGGCGTCTCTCGCTGGGATGGGCGTTTCCCAATGATACGGACGCGGTCCGCAATACCAACAGCGAAACGGCGAATGCTACGCCCCCTGAACGACCAGCGCGGTCGCCTGGCCGCAGCGGGTGAAGTTCAGCTTGAGGAACAGCTTGTTCTCGACCGGCTGGGGTTGCCCGATGACGAGGTTGAGGCCGCACTCCGGATCGGGATTGGTGGTGCCGATCGTCGGCCAGATCACCCCCTGGGCCAGCCCCAGGAGATCCGCGACGAGCTCCAGCGACCCGCAAGCCGCCCCGCTGTTCCCGAACGCCCCCTTGAGACCGACCACCGGGATCCGGCTTCCGGCCGCTCCGAGGGCATCGTGGATGCCGCGGGCTTCGGCAAGGTCTTCCGCCCGCGCGCCGAGGCCGTGAGCGTTGATGTGGCCGATCTCCTCCGGAGAGATCCCCGTCTTTGCCAGGGCGGCCCGAATGGCATTGGCAACCGCCTTGCGGATATCTGCCTGCCCGGCCGGATTGGCGACGCAGGACATTCCTCCGCCGAGGACACGACCCCAGATCTGGGCGCCGCGCTCACGGGCCGATGACTCGGTCTCGACGATGACGCATCCCGCCCCTTCGCCGATGATCTGCCCGTTTCGCTCCGTGTCGAACGGCTTGCAGCTGAATTCGGGATGGTCGGGATCGTCTCCGAGCTCTTCCCAGAACCGGGCCTGCATCGTCTTCGTCGGGGTCAGCCGGTTTCCGGTCGTGCCGACGACCATCGCATCCGCCGCTCCCCGCCGAAGGACGCTGAGCGCTTCGAGCATTGTGACGTTCGCCGAAGACTCATCGAGCGTCAGCGAGTTGCTCGGGCCGCGGGCATCGGCATTGATCGCGATGTGGCACGCGGGCATGTTCGGCAGGTACTTCAGAAGCCACAGCGGCTCGAGCTTTTCGCGGCCGATCGGCCCCCACTTGGAGAAGTCGAAGCCGCCCGACTCGTTCGTACAGGCGCGGGTCGGATCCGAGAATGAATCCGGAGCGAAATTCATGAGGTTCGCGCCGAACTCCACCCCGAGACGTTCCTTCGGATACGTGGCGAGGTTGAGGCCCGAGTGCTTCAGTGCCAGCGACGCCACCGCCGCCCCGAGCTGGATCTCGCGGCACATCACCTTGATCCACTTCCGCTGGTCCTTCAGGTAGACCTTCTTCGCGGAGTCATCGTGGAAGTCGGTCACTTCTGCGACCAGATCGTTGGGAACGGCGCTCCCCCGATAGCTCTGCAGCGGCGCGATTCCGGAACGTCCCTCCTTGAGGGCGGCGGTAACCACGTCGTTTCCAATCCCGACCGGACTGATGATTCCCAGACCGGTGATGACCGCTCGTCCGTCTCTCTCGCTCATGTCCAATGGTTCCAATGGACGGAACATCCCCCTCAGCCCGAGAGAGACGCGCCGCCCCGGTGAACGCTTGTTGCGTTTATCTGACTTGCCTGACCGCCCTTAAAGTATCAGATGGCCGGACCGAGGAAAACGCTTTCCTCACCCCGAGACGCGGAAGCAGAGGAGAAACCTCGGACCACTTCTGCAAGTCTTTTCATGAACGTAACTTGCGGCATGCCAAACCCATGGCCTCGGCAAGCCGTTTCACGTCTTCCCGCGTCGAATAGAGACCGAAACTCGCCCGGACGGAAGCGGGAATACCGAGCGCGGTATGAAGCGGCATCGTGCAGTGATGCCCATGCCGGACATACACCCCCTTCAGGTCCAGGAGCTGAGCCAGGTCCTCGGGGTGGACCCCGTCGATCACGAAACTCAGGATCGGTCCCTTGCGATCCGGGGCTTTGTCCGGCGAGGGGCCGAGAGGCCGCCAGCCCTCGATCCCGGACAGAAGCGAGGCGGCCTCCTTCAACAATTCGGTTTCGTGCCTCCGGGCCGCTTCGAGCCCGACATTCTCGACATAGCCGACGGCGGTCTGAAGAGCGATCGCCTGCGCGATCGGCAGGGTCCCCGCTTCGAACTTTGCCGGCGGAAGGCTCCAGGTCGAGCGGTCGAGCGAGACGGTCTCGATCATGTGCCCCCCGCCGAGGAACGGGTCCATCGCCTCGAGAAGCTCCTGCTTGCCATAGAGAACCCCGACGCCGCTCGGCCCGTAGAGCTTGTGGCCGGAGAACGCCAGGAAATCGATGTCGTCCTGGACGACATGCGTTGCCTCGTGAGGGACGCTCTGCGCCCCGTCGACGATGATCTTCGCCCCGACGGCGTGAGCCCGTGCCGCCAGTTCCCGGACCGGGTTGATCGTGCCGAGTACGTTCGACATCCCGGTCACGGCGACGAGCTTCGTCTTCCGCGTCAGGAACTGGTCAAGCTGCGACAGGTCGAGCTCGCCATCCGCGGTCAGCGGCAGGTATCGCAGCGTCGCCCCGACCGCCTGGGCAAGCATCTGCCAGGGGACCAGGTTGGCGTGGTGCTCCATCAGGTTGAGCAGGATCTCGTCGCCGGCCTGGACGAACTTCCGCCCCCAGCCGTGAGCGACGAGGTTGAGCGACATCGTCGTGCCGCTGGTGAAGACGATCTCGTCCGGCGAGCCTGCTCCCACGAACCGCGCGATCGCCGCCCGGCTCTCCTCCAGGGCTTCGTCGACCATCGCTCCGAAACGGTACACGCCCCGGTAGGCGTTCGCGTAGAACCGTTCGTAGACCTCCCGCTCGCGATCGATGACACACAGCGGCTTCTGGGCGGAGGCGGCCGTGTCGAGGTAGGTGACCGGCAGCCCTTTCGGGAGTGTCTGCTGGAGGATCGGAAAGTCGGCGCGGATCCGCTCGATGTCGTAGCGGGGAGTCGTCTGATCGCTCATGGGGTTCTCGTTTTCGTCGGGCGGCCGTCTCGTGGGGAGGGGCGTCACGCCCTGGCGGCGGTCTCGGCCGCGGCGCCGGCGATCTCGCGGATCCGACGGACCATTCCGAACAGGCCGTTACGGCGCTGCGAGCTGAGATGCCGGTCCAGTTCCAGCCGCTTGAAGACCGCGGCGGTGTCTGTCGCCAGGATTTCCTCCGCCGGGCGACGGTTGTAAAGCAGCGTGAGGACGGCGATCAGGCCGCTCACGATCATGGCGTCGCTGTTGGCGACGAACTCGACGATCGGCCGGTTTTCGGCGTCGCGCCGCACATTGGCCACGAGCCAGACGTTGCTCTGACACCCGTGAACCCTGTTCTCTTCGGTCTTGTCCGCGGCAGGGAGCTTCGGCAGCTCCTTCCCGAGATCGATCAGGTACTCGCAGCGGGCCTCCCAGTCCCCGAGGTCGTCGAACTCCTGGATGAGGTCGTCTATTGTCATGGAGGAAAGGGAATTCACTCGGGAATCCAATCGGTGGTCGTCTGAGGAGCGGTCCGGCGGGCGGACACATTCACGGAAGGAACGGTTCATTTTAGGGGGCGGTATAAGGATGGAAAGCAGGTGCTTGACGACGCCCGTCCCCCGGATGAGCATGCCGGACCCGGCCTGACCGGCTTTTCCCCTATTTCGATGTGGACTCTTTCGTGCCTCAGCCGTCGTTTCCCGTGATCGGACTGGTCGGCGGCATCGGAGCCGGCAAGAGTTCCGTCGCCGAGGGGCTTCGGCAGCATTTTTCCGTCCTGGTTCTCGATGCGGATCGTTCCGGCCACCGGGCCCTTCAGGATCCTGTGATCCGGGAGCAGCTCGTTTCCCTCTTCGGCACTGACATTCTGTCGGCCGATCGAGAGATCGACCGCAAGAGTCTCGCGAGGCTCGTCTTTGGCGACTCTCCCGGCCACCGGGCCCGGAGGAAGCAGCTCGAGGGGATCGTTCAGCCCCGAATCCGCCAGGATCTCCTGGCGCAGCTCGACGAGGCCGCCGCCCGGGGGGGGATTGATGTCGTCCTCCTCGACGCCCCGGTCCTGCTCGAAAGCGGCTGGGAGACTCTCTGCGACGCCATCGCCTACATCGACACCCCCCGGGAACAGCGTGTCGAGCGGGTCCGGGGACGCGGCTGGTCGGCGGAAGAGCTCGATCGCCGCGAGGCGAGCCAGATGCCGCTGGAAGAGAAGCGCCGGCGTTCAGACGTTGTCCTCGACAACTCGGGGGAGCCCGCGGTCGCGGTGGAGCAGCTGCGGGAGTTCGTGAAGACGCGGTTTCGGGGTGGGGGAGGCGCACAGTAGGCCGGGAAGTATCAAGTGTCAGGTATCAAGTATCAGAGAGACCGCCAGCAGGGGCTTCCTGATACTTGATACCTGATACCTGCCCCTTCGCTTTCCGTAGCGCGAACCGGATGGCAGCGGGACCTGTCGACGTTATCATGGCCCCTTCGCGCCTTGGGGGCGGAATCCATCCTTCCGCAGGCACGGAATCGACCACTGACGCCCGCCGGGATCCCACCGAATCATCATGCTCAATAAGTACTCCTCCCACATTACCCAGCCGAAGTCCCAGGGAGCGTCGCAGGCGATGCTCTACGCCACCGGAATGTCCGAAGCGGACATGAGCCGGGCGCAGATCGGCATCGCGAGCGTGTGGTACGAGGGGAACCCCTGCAACATGCACCTCCTCGACCTCGGCAACAGGGTCAAGGAGGGGGTGCAGGGGGCGGGCCTCGTCGGGATGCGGTTCAATACGATCGGCGTCAGCGACGGGATCTCGATGGGAACGGACGGGATGTCGTACTCCCTCCAGTCGCGCGAGATCATCGCCGACTCGATCGAGACGGTGATGGGGGCGCAGTGGTACGACGGACTCATCACGATCCCCGGCTGTGACAAGAACATGCCGGGCTGCCTGATGGCGATGGGCCGGCTCAACCGCCCGGCTCTCATGATCTACGGCGGCACGATCAAGCCGGGGTGCTCGGCCAAGGGAGACAAGCTCGACATCGTCTCGGCGTTCCAGTCGTACGGGCAGTACCTCGCCGGCAAGATCGACGAGAAGGAACGGCAGAACATCGTGCAGAAGTCGTGTCCCGGTGCCGGGGCCTGCGGCGGAATGTACACGGCGAACACGATGGCGAGCGCGATCGAGGCGATGGGGATGAGCCTTCCATTCTCGTCGTCGATCCCGGCGGAAGACCCGGCCAAGTTCCAGGAGTGCATCGACGCCGGAAAGGCGATCCGGATTCTCCTCGAGAAGGACATCAAGCCGCGGGATATCATGACCCGCAAGGCGTTCGAGAACGCGATGGTCCTGATCATGGCGGTCGGCGGCTCGACGAACGCCGTTCTCCACCTGATCGCCATGGCCCGCGCCGTCGGCGTCGAACTGACGATCGACGACTTCCAGCGGACGAGCGACCGCGTCCCGCTCATCGCCGACCTCAAGCCGAGCGGCAAGTGGGTCCAGGAAGACCTCCACAACATCGGCGGAACGCCGGCCGTCCTCAAGTACCTCCTGGAGAAGGGGTACATCGAGGGGGACTGCCTCACCGTCACCGGCAAGACGCTCGGCGAAAACCTCTCGTCGCTGCCCGGCCTCAAGGAAGGCCAGACGGTCGTCCACAAGTTGGAAGACCCGATCAAGGCGACCGGACACATCCGGATCATGAGGGGGAACTTCTGCCCGGACGGGGCGGTCGCCAAGATCACCGGCAAGGAGGGGCTGCGGTTTGCCGGCCCGGCCCTGGTGTACGACCAGGAAGAAGAGATGCTCCGCGGCCTCGAGCGAGGCGAGATCAAGGGGGGCGAGGTCATCGTCATCCGGTACGAAGGCCCCAAGGGAGGGCCCGGGATGCCGGAGATGCTCACCCCGACGAGCGCGCTCATGGGAGCGGGGCTTGGCGACAAGGTCGCCCTGATTACCGATGGCCGGTTCTCCGGCGGCTCGCACGGCTTCATCATCGGCCACGTCACTCCTGAGGCCCAGGAGGGAGGCCCGATTGCCCTTGTGAAGAACGGCGACCGGATCGTGATCGACGCCGAGAAGAACCGGATCGACCTGGAAATCTC
>JAEYWB010000013.1 GCA_023429275.1 Planctomycetota bacterium | reverse complement strand
AGGCCACAGCACTCAAAACCTCAGCAAATACTCCGGCCTGCCACCTTCAAAGGGCAGGCCTATCAGGTCGTCCTGCGGAGCGATGACGCCGCGCGGCTCGCCCGCCAAACTTGAATGAGTGGTCCAGAACGGATGGACTGTCCGCCGGATCCGCGGTCCCTCGGAGAGCGGGGCGTCATCTGCCACACTCCGCTGCATGTCACACGCACCGACCATCATCGTCGTTCATCCGCGCGAGAACCGTGCGAAGTGTTCCGTTGAGCCCCTCCGCGGACGGCCTGAGTTCCTCTTTTGGAAGCATCCGGACCGGGGACCCGAGCCGCTCGATGGCTACGTTCGCCTGGGGATCGGCGGCCCCCTCCTGACACCCGACGACAGCCCGACCGGCCTTCTCGTCCTCGACGGCACCTGGCGTCTTGCGGCCGATATGGAGGCTGGCTTCCGAGACCTTCCGGTCCGCAGTCTCGGCCCCTGGGAGACTGCCTACCCCCGCGTGTCGAAAGTCTTCCAGGATCCCGCGGGAGGCCTTGCGACGATCGAGGCGATTTACGCCGCCTACGTCCAGATGGGTCGGCCGACCGACGGCCTGCTCGACGCGTACTACTGGAGGGAAGCGTTCCTGGAGAAGAACCAGGGTCTGATTGGCAACCGCGATTGAGGGCGTCCCGAGAGTCGAAATGCGTCTTTGCCACAGAGGGCACAGAGGACTCAGAGTGGTTGGGCTTTCATCGGACGCGGGATTCGGTAGCAATGCCGAATCGCCTTCCTGAAATCTCTGTGGCTAATCTCCTTCTTCCGCCGGCCCCCGCTACTTGATCGATTCCAGCATTCCCATCATCTGCGATTCGTCCCAGGCGTCCGCCTCGAGTCGGATGCCGATCAGGACCTCGCCGGTCTTTCCCGGAACGACGCCGTCGACCACGTAGTACGGCTTATCGTTCGTCGGGCTCCGTCCCTTCTCGAAGCGGAACTTCACCGGCTGGTTCTGGATCATGTACTCGCGGAACGAGACGTCGTCCCGCTTGAGCGGAACCCCCGTCCCTCCCTTGTCGAGAAGCGTCTTGCGGACATGATCGCGGAGCTCGGGGCTCGAGAAGAAGCGGCTGTCGGCGTGCAGCAGCACGATCTCGCCATCCGCCCGCGAGTGCTCGTAGTACGCCCCGTGCATCTGCAGGAGGAACGCGACATTCCAGTCGATCGTTCCCTTCGGGGAGAAGATCATCGGAACCTGGATGTCGAGCGCTGCCTGCTGGGCCTTCACGGCCGCCTCGGGGCTGGCATCGATCACCGGACGGAAGCTGTAGAGGCCGATGCCGCACGCGACGCACAGGATCAGGAAGAGGCCGCCGAACAGCGTCGAGAAAATGACCCCCCAGCCGCTCTTCGCCGTCTTCGCCAGCGGGCGGCCCTTGTCGAGATCGACCGGTTTGCCTGATTCGGACATGCGTCCCGATTGTCTCCTTCGTGTCTAACCGTCACTGGCTCGACCGGATTCTTGTGCGGACAGGTCACAGGGTCCAGCCCGCCGGTCCATGTGCCGAGTGCCGTCGACGCCCTTCCCATTCACCGAAATGGATCTCTGCAACCTCCGTTCTCGCTGCTGGTCGCTGCCGTCTCACGGACGAGGCGCGGCGGGAACCTCCTACTCGGATCGTGCTCAACGGGATAGACTTGGGGGGAATCCGTTCCCGGAAAATCATTCATGGCAGCTCTCCTGCGGCTCGCGATCCTGACCCTGGCGGTGACCGCTTCGGCGTGGGCTCAGACCTCGCTCGATTTCCAGGAAGAGACCGCTTTCAAACAGGCCGCCGCCCTGGCCGAGCCGTCGATTGTGCAGATCCAGACCGTCGGCGGACTCGACGTCGTCGACGATGTCCTGACGACCTCCGGGCCGACCACCGGCGTCGTGGTCTCGGCGGACGGGCTCGTCATCACGAGCTCGTTCAACTTTCTCGGCAAACCGAGTTCGGTCATCGTCCTGACCTCCGACGGCAGGAAGTACCCGGCCGAGATCGTTGCGTCGGACAAGGCCCGCAAGCTGACGCTCCTGAAAATCGAGCCCGGCGGAACGAGCCTCGTTCCGTTATCCGCCGCCCCGAAGAAGAACCTCAAGGTCGGAGAGTGGGGGATTGCCCTCGGCCGGACTTATGACCTCGCCTTCCCGAACATGGCGGTCGGCGTCGTCAGCGCCCTCGACCGGATCTACGGCAAGGCAGTGCAGACCGATGCCAAGGTTTCTCCCGCGAACTACGGCGGACCGCTCGTCGACATCGAAGGGCGGGGGATCGGGATTCTCGTTCCGATGGATCCCCAGGAGGACACGGAGACCGCGGGTGTCGAGTGGTACGACGGCGGCATCGCCTTCGCCGTTCCCCTGGAAGATATCTACAACGCTCTGCCGCGGCTCAGGAAGGGGGAAGACCTCCGGCCGGGCCTGATGGGGATCAGCTTCTCCGACAACAGCCCTCTTTCGGGAGAGGCGAAGGTCGACCGGGTCCGTCCCGAGTCCCCGGCAGCCAAGGCGGGGCTGAAGGTGGGGGACGTCATCACGCAGCTCGACGACCGCCCGATCGACCGGATTCCGACCCTGAGGCACTACCTCGGAGGCAAATACGCCGGCGACACGATCAAGGTCGTGTTCCGTCGCGGCCAGGAGACGCTCACTCGTGATGTCGGCCTGGCCAGTGTGCTCCTCCCCTATGAATCGGGATACCTCGGCATCCTCCCGGTGCGTCGCGTCCAGGGTGGTCCGGCATTCGACGGAGTCGCGATCCGTTCCGTTCTCGACGGCTCCCCCGCAGCCGAGGCGAAGCTGGCAGCGGGGGACCGGATCGTCTCGATCAACGGGACCAAGGTCGCAACGGCGGCCGAGCTCCAGGAACAGGTTGGCCGGATCAAGCCGACGGAAAAGGCCGCGATCGCGTTCCTCCGCGGGACCGAATCGCAGACCGTCGAGGTGACTTTGGCCGGGATGCCGAACGAGGTTCCGGCTCCGATCCCGCCGGTGGCGATCACGAGCCGGCCGGAAGACCGCGACCTGGGAGGGAAGAAGGTCGGCCGGTTCGAAGCGCAGATCCCGGGCGAGGACCGAAAGTTCTGGATGTATGTTCCGGACGGCTACCACCCCGATCACGAGTACGGGCTCGTCGTCTGGATCCATCCTGCCGGCGACACGCTCGAGGCGGATTTCCTGAAAGCCTGGCAGTCCCGGGCCGACCAGCGGGGCCTGATCCTGGTCGGGCCGCGCGCTGCGAACATCGCCCGCTGGGCGCCCGATGACGCCGACTACGTCAAAGGGGTCGTCGAGTGGGCGCGGGAGCAATACTCCATCGCTCCGGAACGGATCGTCGTCCATGGTCACGGCGATGGGGGCTTCGCCTGGCATGTCGGATTCCGCCAGCGGGACGCCTTCCGCGGCCTCCTGATCTCCGGTGTCCCCCTGCGAGTTCCTCCGCCGGACAACGATCCTGAGTACCGCCAGCAGATCCTGGCGGTCGCCCTGGGGTCGAAGAAGCTGTCGGACGCCGTCGAAGGGACGGTCGAGGCCCTGAAGGAACTGAAGTTCCCCGCCGCTCTCCTGAAAGGTCCGAAGGAACCGAAGTATCCCACGGACCTCGTCGAGCAGCTTTCCGCGTGGATCGATCTGCTCGATCGGATTTGAGTCGTCAGTTTTCAGTCGTCAGTTTTCAGTTCTTGAGATCGGACCGTCCGGAAACGGATGGACGCCACTATGGACACTGCCCCTGTTCCGGCCCCGCCGCATGAGCCTGGAGCTCCCCCTCCCCCTCCGCCGAGGCCGTCGATCGAGACGCTTCTTGGCCGGGCGTTGCGACTCGTCTGCCCGCGATGTGGAGGGAGTCGGCTGTTTCGGGGCTGGTTCACGATGCCCGAGCGGTGCGAGAAGTGCGGCCTCAAGTACGAGCGGGCGCCGGGCTACTTTCTCGGCTCGGCTTACGTGAACTACGGGATCACCGCCATCGTGCTGATGATCTCCTACTTCATCCTGCACTTCGGAGTCGGCTGGACGAACCGCCAGCTCGCCGCGCCCCTGGCGATGTTCTGCGTCCTGTTCCCGCTCTGGGCATTCCGGTACGCGAGGGCCGTCTGGCTCGCCCTCGATTGCCACTTCGACTCGAGCGTCCTGAGGGATGAGACGACGTGACTCCGCGCGGAGTCGAGTCGTTTCACAGATCCGCCGGAACGCCCTGACGTCCGGTTCCGGAC
>JAEYWB010000816.1 GCA_023429275.1 Planctomycetota bacterium | reverse complement strand
GCCTGGCTCGTTTCCCAGGGTGTCGCGGCACCGGGAATCGCCGACAGTGGGAGAATGCGGAAGCCGGAAGACTCGGGAACGATCAGCACGGCCCCTGCCTCCTCACCGACACCCAAACCTGCTCCTGTGAAGTCGCCCGCTTCCGCCACGCCCCCCCCTTCGGCCCCGATTGGTGACGAGGGGTTTGCGGCCCTCGGAGACCTGTTCGGTCAGATGTCGGAAGCGCCGTCCGCCTCTGCGCCCCCGGTTGCTGCTGACGAGGCTCGGGACGCCGCGACGCCGATGTCTCCGACCCCTGCCGCCCCTGTTGATGATGATGTTCCCGCCTTTCTGAGGGGGGGATCCTCCGGCCCCGAGCCCTCGGGCGGCTTTCCGAATTTCTTCGACGCTGAGCCTGCAGCCCCGCCTGCGGCACCTTCGCCCAGGCCTGCGGCCGCCAGCCGCCCGGCCGCACCTCCCAAGGGGGCTCCTGCGAAAGCCGCGCCGGCGAAGGCCGCTCCGAAGGCTGCCTCCCCTGCTCGGCCTGCAGCAGCGCCAACCGTCGCAGGTGGGGGCGACGTTCCCGACTTCCTTCGGATGGGAGACAGCGGGCCAGCCCAGGCCGAGGAGTTCGTCAATCCGTTCGCCGATGTCTCCGGTCCTCCGGCGACCCCGCCTGCTGCTCCGAAGAAAGGGGCTCCAGCCGCCCCGGCCGCCGCGAAACCACCGGTCAAGACCCCGCCGAAAGCCAAACCGGCCTCCGCCGCGCCCCCGCGTGCGGCGACCGCTCCTCCGCAGCCCGCGGCGTCGGTTCCCCCGGCGGCGAATGACGTCCCGGACTTCCTGAGAGGGGATGCTGGGGGAGGATCCAACGGCGACTCGGCGGGCGCCGGAGGCTTCGCCGACCTGTTCTCGGATGGGCCCGTGCCCGCCTCGCCTCCGCCAACGCCGGTGGCACCGGCGACTCCTGCGAAGCCAGCCGGTCGTCCGGCGACGGCCAAGCCCGTCGCCAAGCCCACCCCGTCGCCGGCCGCTGCGAAGGCTTCGGCCCAGACGCCCGCTGCAGCGGATGACGTCCCCGCGTTCCTTTCCGGAGGAGCCGCGACCGCGGTGCCGATCGGCGACCTCTTCTCGACCGCCTTTGAAGAGCCGCCTCCCGCCCCAGCTCCGTCCCCTGCTCCCGCAAAGGCTGAACCGGTCGCGGAGTCCGGGCCAGCGGCGCCGTCGCCCGTCTCCGCTCCGGCCGAGGACGTTCCCGACTTCCTGAATCTCGGTCCCGCGTCGGCACCCGTTGAGTCGGGAGCGATGCCGGATCTCTTTGGCGTGACGGAACCGCAGGCCGCTACCTCCCCTGCTCCGCCGCCGCAAGCTCCGCCGAAGAAGGCGCCTGCTGCCCCCCCGAAGGCCGCTGCCAAGCCGCCCGCGAAGGCCGCCCCGGCCTCGGCCCCTCCCCCTGTCGCCGAATCGGACGTTCCCGATTTCCTCAAGGGAGGCTCCGCTCCTCCCGCGAGCGACGAAGGCTTCCCGGACTTTCTCGGAGCCGCATCGAGTCCGCCGAGTCCTCCTCCGGCCCCTGCGAAGGGGGCACCGAAGCCGGCACCCCCAAAGGCTGCCGCGCCTCCGAAAGCGGCAGCCCCTCCTCCGAAACCGGCACCGGCCGCAGTCGTCAAGAAGCCAGCTCCGGCCGCTTCCGCCCCTCCGAGCGACGTTCCCGACTTTCTGGCGGGTGTCGCTGGTCCCGCCGCGGCCGAGGAGATGCCGACCGATCTCTTCGGTGTTCACTCGTCCGAGGGAGCCGCCCCTCCGGTCGCTTCCGCACCGACACCTGCTCCGACGCCGCCCGCCGCAGCACCGGTCGCCGCATCGCCTCCCGCCGCGCCGCCTCCAGCTGCGCCGCAGGAGTCCGTCCCCGATTTCCTCGCCGAACCGGCGTCAGTCGACTCCCCTGCCGGTGGAACGGAGGATCTGTTTGGCATCGGGGCGAACGATGTCGCAGCGGCAACACCGGTCACTCCGGCGGCGGCTCCTGCCGTCGACGACCCGTCCGATTCGCCGTTCGGCGCGACGATCATCTCCCCGCCGGACGCGGACTCACCCGCTCCGTCGTCTCCAGCTTCGGACTAACCGTTCGCGGAACCTTATGACGATGCCGGTCCGGCAACGGCTCCACAGTCCCGGCCGGCTGCGACAACGAAGCCGGGAGGGACCACTCCCGCCGGCGCAGCGCAGGCCTGGCTGAAAGTCCGGCGCAACCAGATGATCGCTGGCGGAGGGGGAGCCGCTCTTCTCGCGATCGTGCTCGCCGTCGCCTTCTGGCCGAAAGGCAAAACGACCCCGACAGCCCCGGGGACACCGGAGACTGCGGCTGTTCGGCCTACCGCGGCTGCTCTCCCGTCGGCTGCCGCGGCTCGCGGCGCTAAGCCGCCGGGAAGGCCCCAGGGGGAGACCTACACGGTCGGCCCGATGGGAGACTTTGGGACGGTCACCGAGGCGGTCGCTTACTTCCTCAAGAATGTGCCCGCCGACGGATCGCGGCGGACCATCAAGGTCACCGGAGGCTACTGGTACAGCGAGGCGATCGCCGTCAGCGGGATCGGTCTCACATCGCCGCTCACGATCACTTCGGATGTCGCCTCCCCCGCCGTTCTGCGGCCCGCGCCGGGCAAGCTGATTCTGAACATCCCGATGGCGAACGGCCTGGTGCTCGAGAACCTCGTGCTGGACGCGAATGCGTCACAAGGTTGTGCCCAGGTGGAGGCGCTCCAGGCTGACTCCCGCCTGACGAATGTCGAGTTCCGGAATTTCCGTGAGTTCGGCCTGGTAACGGAGTCGGTGGCGGGTGAGGACGCGGCAAAACCTGTCGTGATCGAGAACTGCCGGTTCCTCGGGGGGGCTGCGGGAGCGAAAGGGCTCTTCGTCAAGACGTCCACGAACACGCTGTTCGGTCTCACGATCCGCCAGTCGCAGTTTCAGGCTCCGATGCGGACGGGGATCGAATTCGGAGCCGGTGCGCTCGGAAACGTCACGGTCTCTCAGTGCCGGTTCGTCGATCTGAAGACGGGGCTGTACTTCCCGCCGGCCAAGCAGGACATCGCTGACCTGCTGCTGCTCAACAACACGTTCTACCGGGTGAACGAAGGGATCGTCTTCAACCAGGCCCCCGCGGGGAGCCCTCAGGGAATGAAGTCGGCCGTCATCGGCAACCTGTTCGTTCCCCCCGCGGCGAGCCCGGCTGCAACCACCGGATCACCCGAGTCGACGGGAGGCGATTTCGTCGTCCGCGCCGGTCTCACGACGCAGAACTGGAAGGCGTTCATCGAGGGGGGACCGGGGATTGCCGGGAACATGACAGGGCGCGGCGGCGAGGTGGGAGCGAAAGAGGTCGATATCTTCTCACCTGGCGGCGGCCGCCGCGGTGTCTCGGACCTGGCGTTCGAGAGCGTGGTCCCCGGCAGCGCGGGCTTTTTGAAACCGACCTCCGATGTCAGTTTTGCCCCGGTGAAAGTGGGCGAGCCGTACGCGGGAGCGGTCGCTCCATAGCCGCTGAGGTGAGGCCCCTCTCTCCGTAGCACGGCCTTCCAGGCCGTCCCTTTGAAGGTGGCAAGCCGCAGTCTTTGCTGAGGTTTTGAGTGCTGTGGCCTGATCGTGTCTTTTTCCGGCCCAAAGGGCCATTCGTTCCTCCAGCCCGACCCATCAGGCCCATCGGGCCTGGAGCCTGTCGAGATCCATGCCGAGCGGCCCTTCAGGCCTTCGCTCTTTTTGTGTCGTGAATCCCCCGGCCCGTTGGGCCGGGCTGGAGGAACGGATGGCCTTTCAGGCCGCCAGGTCCCCTGCTGACAGGCATTGACCAAAGCGAGCCTCACCGCTTCGCCACCTTCAAAGGACTCACCTTCCAGGCCGTCCGAGCGTTGCCGAGCCGCCCCCTTCGAGATGAGCCCTGCAGATTGGCCCGCTCCGACGTGTCGGACCACGCCGGCCGGCGAAACCTCGAAGGATCGATTGTACCGGCCCCATGAACGGTGTTCGTGCCTTGGTCGCCTGGCGGGACGGCCTGTCAGACCGTCCTACGGAGCGAGTTCGACCGGAGCGATTGGAACAACCTTCATCCGGAATCCCCGTGGGCTTGCCGGCTGGCAATGCGGCGGTCGTTTTCCTCAGGCTTGCGGCCCCCTAAGATTTCGTCGGCTTCTCCGCCAGGCCCGGTCTCCGGATCTCCCGTCCGCTATCAAGCCGCAACCTCTCATGTTTCGTGTCAGCCAGGAAATCGACTTCTGCTACGGACACCGGCTGCTCAACTACGCCGGAAAGTGCCGGCACCTCCATGGCCACAACGGTCGGGCGGTGATCGTCATGGAAGGGGTCGAACTCGATTCCCGCGGGATGCTGATCGACTTCGGCGACATCAAGCAGGCCATCAGGACCTGGATCGACAATCAGCTCGACCACCGGATGATCCTCTGCGAGAACGATCCGGCGCTGCCGTTCCTCAAGGCCCAGGGGGAGCCGGTCTACACCGTCAAGGAGAACCCCACTGCTGAGAACATCGCCCGGCTGATCTACGACTATTCGATCGGTCACGGGTTTCCCGTCGTCGAGGTCTCTCTCTGGGAGACCCCGCGATCCTGCGCGACATACCGTTCCCAGGACCGCCGAGGGTGAATCCGGATCCCTGGCGAGACCGCCGGCGCTCCATTTTGCGGCTCCACCGGTCGTTCTAGACTTCGGGCATCAACCTTCGAGTCCCCTTCTCCCGCGCTTCGAGGAGTCTCCATGCCCGTTCGATCGCTGCTCCCCATTCTGTCCGTCGGATTGCTGATCGTCTCTCAGGCTTTTGCGGAGGAGGCTCCCGCTTACCGGGTCCTCGCCCAGGACAACGGGCACGTCGCTCTCGTCGAAGCGGATGGCAAGGTGAGCTGGGAAGTCCCCTGCAAGCACAACTCGCACGACATTCACCTCCTCGAGAACGGCAATTTCCTGCTCCACACCGGGCCGGTGACAATCGTCGAGATGGCTCCGGACAAGTCGATCGTCTGGCAGTACACCGCCCGTCCGAAGGAGGGTTACAAGGGAGGCGTCGAGATTCATGCGTTCCAGCGGCTCGCCGACGGGAACACGATGGTGGCCGAGTCGGGAAACCGCCAGATCGTTGAGGTCAATCGCGAGGGGAAGGCGGTCAAGACGATCCCTCTCAAGGTCGACCGGCCCCACCCGCATCGCGACACCCGGATGGTCAGGAAGCTCGAGAATGGAAACTACCTCGTCTGCCATGAAGGAGACGGCTGTGTCCGGGAATACGATTCCGAGGGAAAGATCGTCTGGACCTACACGCTCGACCTGGCGGGCCGTCCGCGGCATGACGGCCATGGACCGGAAGGTCACGGCACGGAGGTGTACGGGGCTCTGCGGCTGAAGAACGGCAATACGCTGATCGCCGCGGGGAACGGGAACCGGGTGATCGAAGTCGATCCGCAGGGGAAGACCGTGTGGGCTCTTGAGCAGAAAGAGCTGCCGGGCATCACACTGGCCTGGGTGACGACGCTGCACGCTCTCCCCAACGGCAACATCATTCTCGGAAACTGCCACGCGGGGCGTGAGAACCCCCAGCTCATCGAAGTGACGCGCGACAAGAAGGTCGTCTGGACTTTCAAGAACCATGAGCAGTTCGGCAACAGTCTCGCTGTCGCCCACGTGCTCGGCGTGCCGAAGGGGACGATCCGGTAGGGAGAGCGGGACGGTGTTGCAGGTCATCCGCCGCCGCGCGGTGGGGGCTGGTTCAGCCGATCGTCCGCGGCCCCTCTGATTGGTCCGGCATCTGAATCGGCGGCGGTGCGTGGCGGCTGACGGCCGATTGACGGGGACGGAGGCGATCCGTGGTTCCGCTCCGCGGGGCCGGTCGATCTGAGGAGGGGTGCGGACCTCCCTCGGGCTCGGCGAAAGCCCCCTCTCCTCTCGTAGGATCTTGCGCGGGATCACGCTACGCTGACGCCTGGTGCTCCTCCTTCGGCTTTTCCTCCTGGAGGTCTTCGTGATTGCAGCTGTGATCGTGACGGCAAATTCGGCGCTGCGGCGCTCCGTGGTTTGGGTGGGTCTCGCGGTATTCGTGGGATTGCTTGCCTCGGCGGGCGAGACCGCCGCCGGATGGAAAGCGGGGCTCGCAAAGATCGAGATCACCCCCGAAACCCCGATGCGGATGTCAGGCTATGCCTCTCGCGACCACGCCGCGGAAGGGAAGGAGACCGATCTCTGGGCGAAATCGGTCCTGCTCGAAGACGAGAAGGGACACCGTGCCCTCGCTATTTCGCTCGACCTCGTCGGCATCGACGGGAAGACGTCGAAGCTGCTCAAAGAGCGGATCGGCAAGGACCTCGGCCTCCAGCCGGGTGAGATCTCCCTGCTCTGCTCGCACACGCACTGTGGCCCGATTGTCGGACACAACCTCCTTTCGATGTATGCCCTCACGGAGGAGGAACACGCGCAGATCCGGACCTACACTGCCGGCCTCGTCGACCGCATCGTCAAGGTGGCGTCGATGGCAGCCGCTGACCTGAAGCCTGCGGACATCTCCTACGGCAGCGGCACGGCGTCGTTCGCGGTCAACCGCCGCACGAACAAGGAGCCCGAAGTCCCCGCCCAGCGGGAGAAGTTCGCTCTCCTCGGGCCGAGTGACCACGCCGTTCCGGTCCTTCGGATCGTCACAGATGGCAAGCTCCGCGGAGTTGTTTTCGGGTATGCCTGCCACGCGACGACCCTCAGCTACTACCAGTGGTGCGGCGACTACCCCGGTTTCGCGATGATGGAGATCGAAGCGGCTCACCTCGGCGCGGTAGCCCTCTTCTGGGCGGGATGCGGAGCCGATCAGAACCCGCTCCCGCGGCGGACGGTCGAACTCGCGAAGTCCTACGGACACCAGCTGGCCGCGGCGACGGAAGGGGTGTTGCAGTCGGCGATGAAGCCGATCGCCGGCGAGCTTTCGGTCCAGTACGACGAGATCCCGCTTGGCTTTGCCCACATCCCCGGCCGCGAGGAGCTGGAGTCGCTCAAGAAGTCTCCCAACCGCTACGAAGCCGCCCGGGCCACGTATCTCCTCTCGATCCTGGAGAAGGCGGGGAAGCTCGCCACGGAGTATCCGTACCCGATTCAGACCTGGAAGCTGGGGGGCGGCCCTCAGTGGGTGATGCTGGGGGGAGAGGTCGTCGTCGACTATTCCCTGCGGGTCAAGAAGGAGAACGCCGGCGAGCCTGTCTGGGTCGCTGGCTACGCCAACGACGTCATGGCGTACATCCCTTCGGTGAGAGTCCTCAAGGAGGGGGGATATGAGGGGAGAGACTCGATGGTCTACTACGGTCACCCCTCCGCTTGGAACGAAGAGGTCGAGGAGCGAATCATCAAGGGCGTGACCCGTCTGCTTTCAGCCGGCCGTCCGTGAATCTGCTTCGGACTCTTCCGGCGAAACCGTTCTTCTGCGCCCCTGAGCGGAGGGCGGCTGGAAATGGATCGCCCCCATTTTCGCAGCCGCGCTCCGCTGGCGTGTCGTGGGCAACCGGTCTCTCTGGCGATGGTCCGTTGGACCAGCCTTCTCATTCGCCGTTTCGTCGTGCGCCGTCGGCGATTCCGACGCACGGAGCCCTCCTGAAACCGTAGAATCGTTTCGAAGGTTCGTCTTTCCGAATTTGCCTAAACCGTGTAGAAGCCGGGGGCAGCTCGAGAGAGACCGGGCGCAGCGGGACAGGCTGCGCCGGAACGGTTGGAAGACCGACCGACCGGGCAGCGGCTGGACAGGTCGTCGCCCGGGAGTTCCCCGGCTGGAGCGATACTGCCCAGGAGAGGAGTCCACTGTCATGACCCGAGCGATCGAGCGCGACATGGGACGATTCAACGAGATCGTCCGCGGACGGATCCGCAAAGATCTCAAGAAGTACGTCAACCATGGCGAAATGATCGGCCGCAAGGGACGGGAGATGGTCAGCATCCCCGTGCCGAACATCGAGATTCCGCACTTCCGGCACGGCCAGAAGGGCTCCGGCGGGACCGGCCAGGGCGAAGGAGAGGTCGGCCAGCCGATCGGCAAGGGACAGGACGAGGGGGACGGCACGGGCCAGGCGGGGAGCGATCCCGGCTCCCACGTCCGGGAAGTCGAGGTCTCGCTCGATGAACTGGCCGAAATGCTCTCCGAAGAGCTCGAGCTGCCGAACATCGTTCCGAAGGGGACGCAGTCCCTCAAGACCCGCAAGGACAAGTACAACACGATCTCGCGCGTCGGTCCCGATTCGCTCCGGCACTTCAAGCGAACCTACAAGGAGGCGCTGAAGCGTCACATCGCGAGCGGCAGCTATACGCCCAGCGATCCGGTCGTCGTCCCCGGCCGCGAGGACGAGCGGTTCCGCAGCTGGAAGACGGTCCAGGAGCCGCAGGCCAACGCGGCGATCCTCTACATCATGGACGTCTCCGGCTCGATGACCGACGACCAGAAGGCGATCGTCCGGACCGAGGCGTTCTGGATCGACACCTGGCTCCGCAGCCAGTACGACGGGGTGACGACCCGCTACATCGTTCACGACGCCATCGCCCACGAAGTCGACGAAGACACGTTCTTCCGGGTCAAGGAGTCCGGCGGGACGCGGATTTCCTCGGCTTACAAGAAGCTGCTCTCGGTGATCGAACGGGATTTTCCGATCAGCGACTGGAACCTCTACTGCTTCCAGTTCTCCGACGGAGACAACTGGGGCGAGGACAACCGGGAGTGTTCCAGGCTCCTGGTCGAGCAGATCCTGCCGATCAGCAACCTGTTCTGTTATGGACAGGTTGAGAGCCCGTACGGTTCCGGCGACTATATCCGCGAACTGCGGCGGATCGTCGACAAGCACGAGAACCTGATCCTGAGCGAGATCCCCTCGAAAGAGGCGATCTTCGACTCCATCAAGACGTTCCTTGGCCGTGGCAAGTAAAGTCATTCCTCGCAACGGTTCGGACAGGGAGGTCCGCATGCTGACGCCGACACGCTGCTGGCTCCTGCTGCTCATCGTCGCTGGCTGCAGCGGTGCGAATGCCTTCACGACTCCGCAGAACGTCCTGACTGATCCGGAATCCCGGACGAAGCCGAAGCGGGTCTTCCTGGTCGACGTGGAGACGTCGAAGGGGAAGATCGTCATGGAGATCCACCCGGAGTGGGCTCCCATCGGAGCGAGGCGCTTCCGCGAACTGGTCCAGGATGGTTTCTACGACGAGTGCCGGTTCTTCCGGACCGTCCCCGGCTTCGTGGTCCAGACCGGGATGAACGGCGATCCCCTCGTTCAGGCGCAGTGGAAGAACAAGAAGCTTCGAGACGACCCCGTTCTGCAGTCGAACAAGCGCGGCTACGTGACGTTCGCGACGTCCGGGACCGATTCGCGGACGACGCAGTTCTTCATCAACCTCGCCCACAACGCGCAGCTCGACAAGATGGGCTTCGCGCCGATCGGCGTCGTCGTCGAGGGGCTCGAGGTCGTCGAAAAACTCGAGCAGAAGTACGGAGAGGAAGCGGACCAGCAGCTCATCACCAGCAAAGGGAATGAGTACCTCACCGCGAACTTTCCGGAGATGGACTACATCGTGACGGCAAAGCTCCGCGCGTCACAGGAGAGCGACAGCGAGTCCGTCACGGCCAAGGCGGACATCGACGGGGCTGTGCAGTAGTCCTCGCTGGCATCGCTCACCGCATCGCTTCATCAGCCTGCGCGCGCCAGCGTCCGGTCCTCACCGCTTCTGTCGAAAGGGGGCCTGCTCGATTCGCCGTCACCGCGCGAGTCTGATGCAGCGCCGGGCGCTGACTGTGTGACGGAGCGTGGGTTGTCTATCCTTCGGACTGAACCCGGCGGATGACCACGCTCCTCACTGCGTCGAATACCATGATCGCGACCGCTCCTGGAAGATTCCTGGCCGTAACCGCTCACATGTTCGGCCGACCTTCGGCGCGCTGGGCAATGATCATCGGGATCGCCCTTCTGGCATTGGCCGCGACGGCCTCCGCTGCGGACCGCGGGCCGAACGTCGTCATCATCTACGCTGACGATCTCGGCTTCGGTGATGTCTCATGCAACGGCGCGAAGCCCGGCCTGACACCCAACATCGACCGCCTCGCCCGCGAAGGTCTTCGATTCACGGACGGGCACAGCCCCTCCGCCACCTGCACGCCGTCCCGCTATGCCCTGCTCACGGGGGAGTACGCGTGGCGGCGGAAGGGGACCGGCGTCCTCCCGGGCGACGCCCCGCTGATCATTGAGCCGGGGCGGACGACGCTCCCCGCGGTCATGAAGAAAGCCGGCTACCGGACCGGTGCCGTCGGAAAGTGGCACCTGGGTCTCGGCACCGGCAAGGTCGACTGGAACGGCGACATCAAGCCGGGGCCGCTCGAGGTCGGGTTCGACGAGACCTTCATCATGGCGGCCACAGGGGACCGGGTTCCCTGCGTTTACGTCGAGAATCACCAGGTCGTCGGACTCGATCCGGCCGATCCGATCGAAGTGAGGTATGGAAACCCCATCCCCGGGGAGCCGACGGGGAAACTCCATCCCGAGATGCTCAAAGTGCATCCGAGCCACGGCCACGACATGGCGATCGTCAACGGCATCAGCCGGATCGGATTCATGAAGGGGGGCCGAAAGGCCCTCTGGATCGACGAGGACATGGCGGACGTCTTCACCCGCGAGGCCGTCAAATTCATCGATCGGCATCAGAAGTCACCGTTCTTCCTGTACTTTGCGACGCACGATGTCCACGTTCCTCGGGTTCCTCACGCGCGGTTCGTCGGCAAGAGCGGCATGGGGCCGCGGGGGGACGCGATCGTCGAGTTCGACTGGTCGGTCGGCGAGGTTCTCAAGGCCCTCGATGAACGGGGACTGGCTGAGAACACGCTGGTCCTGCTCACGAGCGACAATGGACCGGTCGTCGACGACGGGTACAAGGACGAAGCTGTCGAGAAGCTCGGGACTCACAAGCCGTCGGGGCCATGGCGGGGCGGCAAGTACAGCAAGTTCGAAGGAGGGACGCGGGTCCCCTGGCTGGTTCGCTGGCCGGGCCGAATCAAGCCGGGCGTTTCCGACGCCCTGATGTGCCAGGTCGACTTTGTTGCGACCTTTGGCGC